>CAMLLA010000358.1 GCA_946480525.1 uncultured Asticcacaulis sp.
GATTTCACGCAGACCGATGTCGCGGCCTACCGGATGGAGCGCATGGTCTCGTTCCGCGTTCACGGTGGCGCCACGGCGACCGACATGGCCGAGCACAAGTTCGACCACGAAGCCAAGTACCTCAATGTCCGTGTCGGCATGAATTCGCGCCTCGACACCATCCAGGCAGCGGTGCTGATCGAAAAGCTGCGCATCTTCGGCGAGGAAATCGAGATGCGTCAGAAGGTTGCCGCGCGTTATAACGCGTTGCTGGCGGGCAAGGTAATGAGCGTGCCCTTCGTCAAGGACGGCTTTGTATCGACCTGGGCGCAGTACACGATCGAGCACGAAAACCGCGACGCGCTTCAGATTCATCTGCGTAATGCCGGGGTGCCGACAGCGGTCTATTATCCGATCCCCCTGCATCAGCAGCCGGGTTATGCGATGTTCCGTGCTGGCCCGCTCGATCTTTCTGTGTCCGAGGCGAAGGCAAAAACCGTCATCAGCCTGCCTTTCAGCCCCTATCTCGACGAGGCGACACAGGACCAGATTATTGCGGCTGTAACCGCATTCGGCGGTTAATTATGCCCTGACACAGCGCAATGCGCGCATTTTTTCACCGCGGGGGCAAGTTATTTTGCCGCGACTTGAGAAATTTTCTCAAAAAATGTCGGGGCGTGGGAAAAATTTCACTTTGACTCCGCCGAGAGTCTTGCTATGGACTGAAAAAATATCGTCACATTTCGCACCTGCACACCGACAATAATTTCGGTGTGCGCGATGCTGTGACTTTCAGAGCATGCTCCGAAAAAGTGGGAACCGGTTTTTCGGGCTAAGCATGCGACCACTAATAGAGTATTCGGCTAGGGATATCGGCGACAGATGACAGTCACTTCGGCAGTAGCATCGGCAAGTGCGCAGGCCAGCGCGGCGGCGGTAACTCCGGCCGTGAGCACGACTGTGCCGCAATTGCTGGCGCACCAGAAGGAACTGGCCTTGAGCGCCGGTGACGCCGGCTGGATGATCGTCGCCACCTGCCTGGTCCTGTTCATGACCTTGCCCGGTCTGGCCCTGTTTTACGGCGGCATGGTCCGCAAGAAGAACCTGCTGTCGACCCTGGCGCAATCGGTCGCCGTCACCGCCGTGGTCACCATCCTGTGGATCCTGGTCGGCTATTCGCTGGCCTTCGGTGTCGCCCCAGGCAGCGCCAACCAGTTCATCGGCAGCCTTGATGCCGTGCTTCTCAAGGGTGTGACGACCGCGACCGCCTATTCGGCAGCGCCGCACCTGCCGGAATTCCTGTGGATCGCCTACCAGATGACGTTCGCGATCATCACCCCGGCCCTGATTGCCGGATCGATCGCCGAGCGCATGAAGTTCTCGGCCTTCGTCCTGTTTACTGCCCTTTGGTCGCTGCTGGTCTACGCGCCGATCTGTCACTGGGTTTGGGGCGGCGGGTTCCTGGGCGCCATGGGCGTTCTCGACTTCGCCGGCGGCGCCGTCGTCCACGTCAATTCGGGTGTCGCGGGCCTGGTCTGCGCGCTGGTGCTCAAGCCGCGCCGCGGCTTCGGCCGTGACAACATGGCTCCGCATAACCTGGGTTACACCATGATCGGCGCCTCGATGCTGCTGGTCGGCTGGATCGGCTTCAATGCCGGCTCGGAATGGGCGGCCGACGGTCTGGCCTCGGTCGCCATGCTGAACACGATCGTTGCGTCCATGACCGGCATTGTCGGCTGGATCGTTCCGGAATGGATCGAGCGCAAGCAGCCGACCCTGCTGGGCATGCTGTCGGGCCTGGTCGCGGGTCTTGTCGCCATCACGCCGGCGGCGGGCTTTGTCGGCCCGGGCGGCGCCATGCTGATCGGCCTGATCACCGGCCCGATCTGCTACATCGCCTCGACCTACATCAAGAACATGTTCAAGTACGACGACAGCCTCGACGCCTTCGGCGTGCATGGCGTGGGCGGCTTCACGGGCGCCCTGCTGACGGCTGTATTCGTCGACAAGACAATCAATACAACAGATGCCGCTGCCAACGCGACCATCCTCAAACAGCTGATCGGGCTGGTGGTGGTCATCGGCTGGAGCGCGGTTCTCACCTTCCTCATTCTCATGGTCTGCAAGTACACAACAGGCCTGCGCGTGACAGAGGAAGAGGAAATCGAAGGCCTCGACATGTCGCAACACGGGGAGACCCTGCACTAAGGAAAAGCAGGGTCCAAAGGCCGGAAAAATGGCTCCCCCTCGATGCGACGAAAGTCCGCCGAGGGGGTTTGCATGTCATGCACCCGGGATTTGACCTCACATTTGGCAGGGTCTTTACCATCAAAGTCTGACTCCTTCAGGTCATTCCGTGGTAAAAGCCTCATCCGCCAGACAACAGAATTGGTATCTTTTGATATCGGGACGGCATTTTTGCCATCAGACCGGAAAAACCGGCAGGGTAAAAAGGCGAGACTACGGAATTCACTTTCCCACGCACGGCTTTTCCGCTTTTGGAACGCGCGTGGATAGCGCCGGGACTTCACCCGGTAGTCAGTAAGAAGGCAGTTGGCCATGACCGGCGAAACGAACCGCTTTGTGATCGAGAAGAAGAAGACTCCGCAGAAGTCGGATGCGAAGACACGCATCACGAACTTCAATGAGATCTATGCCGACTTCAAGACAACAGAAGCGTCGCATCAGTCGTCGCGTTGCGCCCAGTGCGGCGTACCCTTCTGCCAGCATGGCTGCCCGCTTCAGAACAATATCCCCGACTGGTTGCGCCTGACGGCGGAAGGCCGGATCGAAGAGGCCTATCAGATCTCGTCGGCGACCTCGACCCTGCCGGAAATCTGCGGCCGCATCTGTCCGCAGGACCGCCTGTGCGAAGGCTCCTGCGTGCTGGAACAGTCGGGCTGGGAAAACGTCACCATCGGCAGCGTCGAGCGCTATATCAACGATATGGCATTCGAGAACGGCTGGATCGAGCCGATCGTTCCGGATGTGGAACGCAGTCAGTCGATCGGCATTATCGGTTCGGGCCCGGCCGGCATCGCCGCCGCCGACCGCCTGCGCACGCTGGGTTACAAGGTCACGATCTACGACCGTTATGACCGCGCCGGCGGCCTGCTGACCTATGGCATTCCGTCGTTCAAGCTGGAAAAGCACGTCGTCGCCCGCCGCACCGACCGCCTGGCGCAGTCGGGTGTCGAGTTCGTCATGAACTGCGACGTCGGCAATGACGTCACCTTCGAAGAGCTGCGCGCCAAGCACGACGCCATCCTGGTCGCCACCGGCGTCTATAAGGCGCGTTCGCTCAGCGTGCCGGGCTGCGGTTCGCGCGGGGTCGTCCAGGCGCTGGACTACCTGATCACCGCCAACAAGGTCGGCTTCGGCGACCAAATCGCAGACTTCACCTCGGGGCGCCTCAACGCCAAGGGCAAGACCGTCGTCGTCATCGGCGGCGGTGACACCGCCATGGACTGCGTACGCACCGCGACGCGCCAGGGCGCCAAGGCCGTCACCTGCGTCTACCGCCGCGACCGCGCCAACATGCCGGGCTCGGACCGCGAAGTCTCGAATGCCGAAGAAGAAGGCGTCCGTTTCGAATGGCTGTCGGCGCCGAAGGCCGTGCTCGGCGACGCTGACACTGTCGAAGGCCTGAAGATCCAGCGCATGCGTCTGACAACGCCGGACGCGCAGGGCCGCCAGGGCATCGAAGACATCCACGGCGCCGAAAACGACCTGCCGGCCGACCTGATCATCGAAGCCCTCGGCTTCGAGCCGGAAAACCTGCCGGTTATGTTCAACGAGCCAGGCCTCGAAGTCACGCGCTGGGGCACGATCCGCGTCATGGCGGGCGAGTTCCAGACCATGGTGCCGGGCGTGTTCGCCGCCGGCGACATCGTGCGTGGCACATCATTGGTCGTCTGGGCCGTTCGTGAAGGCCAGGACGCCGCTGCCGACATCCACCACTATCTGAAGACCCAGTTGCTTGCTGCCGCCAACGATGGCGATGCCCAGCTCGCGGGAGTTGCCGAATAATGACCCAGTTTGACTCTTACCAGCACTACCTCTCGCAGCGTCAGGCCCTGATCGACGGCAACGCTTACGATCCGGCGATGGAACGCGATGCCTGCGGCGTCGGCGTCGTCTGTTCGATCGACGGCACGCCGCGTCGTGACGTCGTCGAGCTGGCCGTCAAGGCGCTGAAGGCGCTCTTCCACCGGGGTGCGGTCGACGCCGATGGCAAGTCGGGCGACGGCGCCGGCATCATGATCAATGTGCCGCAG
>CAMLLA010000359.1 GCA_946480525.1 uncultured Asticcacaulis sp.
AACAAACTCGCCAAAGGCTATATCGGCACGGCCAATGTCGACACCAATTCGCGCCTGTGCATGTCGTCGGCCGTCGTCGCGCACAAGATGGCCTTCGGCGCCGACCTGGTGCCAGCCATCTATGAGGACGTCGAAGAGGCGGAGCTGCTGGTCTTTTCCGGCCATAACGCCGCCTGGACCCACCCGGTCCTGTTCCGTCGCATCGAGCAGCACACCAACCAGCGCCGGATCTGCATCGACCCCAAGCGCACCGACACCGCCAAGTCGTCTGACCTTCACCTGATGATCAAGCCACAGACCGATGTCCGCCTGTGGAACGGCCTGTGCGCCTACCTGATCACTCACGACGCGCTCGATCGCGACTTCATCGCCAACCACACCGAAGGCTATACGGCCCTGTCGCTCAGCCTGTTCGAGGACGACCAGAGCCTGGAAGCGATCGCCGCCGACTGCGGCATCTCGGTCGTTGACCTGACGTCCTTCTACGACGCCTTCATGCATACGCCAAAGACGGTCAGCCTGTTCAGCCAGGGCTCCAACCAGTCGGCCCAGGGCGTCGCCAAGGGACTGAGCCTCATCAATGCCCACCTTTTGTCGGGCAAGATCGGCAAGCCGGGTGCCGCACCGTTTTCGATCACCGGCCAGCCTAACGCCATGGGCGGCCGCGAGGTCGGCGGCCTGGCCAATATGCTCGCCGCACACATGGACTTCGACGACGCTTCGCGCGACCGCGTGAAGCGCTTTTGGAACAGCCCGGTCGTCGCCGCAAAGCCGGGCCTCAAGGCCGTCGATATGTTCAAGGCCATCCATTCCGGCGCCGTCAAGGCCGTCTGGGTCATGGCGACCAATCCGATGATCTCGATGCCGGACGCCGACTTCATCGAAGAAGCCCTGCGCCGCTGCGAGCTGGTGGTCGTCTCCGACGTCATCGAGCGCACCGACACCATGGCCATGGCCCACGTCCAGCTGCCGGCGGCGGCCTGGGGCGAAAAGGACGGCACGGTCACCAATTCCGAACGCGTCATCTCGCGCCAGCGCCGCATTTCCTCGCTGCCCGGCGAAGTCCGCGCCGATTGGGCCATCATCGCCGAAGTCGCGCAGCGCATGGGCTATGAAGGCTTCGACTGGCGCGACTCGAGCGAGGTCTTTTCAGAATACGCGGCGATGACGGCGTTTGAAAACAACGGCACGCGCTTCCTTGACATCGGCGGCCTGGCCGGCAAGTCGAAGATCGAATACGACGCCATGTCGCCGGTTCGCTGGCCCTACCCCGCCGGCGGCCAACCCGCCTCGCGCCTGTTCGGTGATGGCCGCTTCAACACGCCGTCGGGCCGCGCGCGCCTGAAGCCCGTCAAGGCGCTAGGCCCCGCCAACGCGACAACGCCGGAATTTCCGCTGTCGCTCAATTCGGCGCGCGTCCGCGACCATTGGCATACGATGACGCGTACGGCCCTGGCACCCGAACTGAACCGCCACATCCCCGAGCCCTTCGTCGAAGTCCACCCGCAGGACGCCGACAAGTTCTATATCACCGACAACCGCCTGTGCCAGGTTATCACCTTCTATGGCGACGCGATCTTCCGGGCCAAGGTGACGGAAGACGTACGCCCGGGCGCAATCGCTGTGCCGATGCACTGGACGCGGTCGTTCGCACCGTTCGGCCGCAGCAATCCGCTGATCAATCCGGCGGTCGACCCGATATCTGGCCAGCCGGAATTCAAGCATACGCCAGCGACGATCAAGCCATATGGCGAAAACTGGCACGGCTTCATCATCCATACAGACGATGAGCTGAAGTTCGGCCGCGACGTCATCTGGCGGCGCACGCCGTATGCGCACTGCGAAGTCTATGAGATCGCCGGCCGCGACCGCGCCATCGGCTTCGACACCCTGATGCGATCGGATGGCTTGCTGACGCTCGACGATCCGGCCAGCGGCGTCACCCGCCGCGTCCATATCGAAAATGGCCGCCTGAAATCCGTCGCCTTTATCGCGCCCATCGCCAAGACCCTGCCTGGCCGCGACTGGCTGGCCGAACGTTTCGGCGACGAAACCCTCGAAGCCGCCGACCGCGCAGCCGTCCTGCTGGGCCGGCTGCCGGGCGTCGAGGACCAGGGTCCACTGGTCTGCGCCTGCCGCGCCGTTGGCGTCAAGACGATCGAAGCCGCCATCCACGACGGCTGCCATACGGCCGACGCCGTCGGCGCCTGCACCAGCGCCGGCACGCAATGCGGATCTTGCCGCCCCGAAATCACCCGAATGATCGCGCGCCTCACTGCGCAGGAGAAGGCCAATGCAGCGTAACGGTTTTGTCTCTTTAGTTGGCGCCGGCCCCGGTGACGTCGACCTGCTGACGATCGGTTCCATGAAGGCGCTGCAATCGGCTCAGGCGCTTCTGTACGATGCACTGGTGAGCGAAGACATTCTCGCCCTGGCTCCGCAGAAATGCGTCAAGATCTGCGTCGGCAAACGCGGGGATCGTCTGAGCGTCTCCCAGGACAAGACCAATGCCCTGATGGTCCGCCTGGCGCGGCGCGGCCTGCACGTCGTGCGTCTCAAGGGCGGCGATCCGTCGGTCTTCGGTCGCGTCGAGGAAGAGCGCCAGTATCTCGATCAGCACGGCATCCCGCACAAGACGCTGGCCGGCGTGACGGCCGCAAGTGCTGCGGCCGCACAATTTGACTTCCCGCTGACCCACCGCGGCGAGGCGCGCTCGGTCACCTTCCTGACCGGCCGCACCAAGGACGGTGGCGTGGACCTGCGCGACGGTCTGGTCGCCGATTCGGAAGCCAGCCTCGTCTTCTACATGTCGTCGCACAATGCCGCTCATATTGAAGCTGCCCTGCTCAAGGCCGGGCGCTCGCTGGCCACGCCGGTGCTTGCGGTTGAAAACGCCGGCCGTAGCACGGCGCGCGCTGTCAGCGGGACCTTGCGCGAGCTATCCGCACTCGTGACTGCGCAGGCATGGGAAGGCCCCGTGTTGATGGCCGTCGGTCCGGCCTTCCGCTATGCGCGCCTGAACAACACCTTGCCGTTATCTGGTGAAGAACCGATGGATCGTGGTCTGACGGTAGGTTTCGCCCGGCCGTAGCACCGGATTCGGAAAGCGCGACTGGTTCGGCGCATCGGGGAAGTTCTGCGCTTCCAAGGCTATTCCATCGCCCTGACGATAGAGAACGCCGCCCTTGCCCGGTAGCGTACCGTTCAGGAAATTGCCGGTGTAAAGCTGGATGCCCGGCTCGGTCGTCAGGATATCCAGGCCTATGCCGCTCGCCGGATCGAACAGACGGGCCGCCTGCCTGGGCTCGGCCGTCTTTTCGCCCCGCAGCACGAAATTGTGGTCATAGCCGCGACCTATGCAAATCTGTGCATCATTTGCCGCGCGCACGCCGTCGCTTATGCAGCGCGCTCCACGAAAATCGAAAACCGTTCCCGTCACGTCGCGCAATTCACCCGTCGGGATCAGCGCCGCATTGATCGGCGTATACGCATCCGCCGCAAGGGTCAATTCAGCATCCAGCCCGCTGCCCAGATTGAACAGAGCATGGTTGGTCAGGTTGATAATGGTCGCCGCGTCCGTGGTCGCCTCATAGTCGATGCGCAGGTCTGTGTCCGAGACAGTGAAGGTGACGGCCACCTGCAATACGCCGGGATAGCCCTGCTCGCCATCCGGACTGACGCGCGACATGCGGACGTGCGTCTGACTGACCTCATCGATAGCCCACAAATTCTTGTCGAAGCCCTGCACACCGCCATGCAGGCTGTTGTCGCCATCATTCTGCGTCAACTGATAGCCCTTGCCATCGAGCGTGAACCGGCCTCCGGCAATGCGATTGGCATAACGGCCGACTGTAACACCCAGATAATCAGGCTGTTCCAGATAGGGCCTGAGCGCGTCGTGGCCCAGCACCACATCCTTCATCGCGCCGTCGCGGTCTGGCGCCATCAGGCTTTGCAAGGTCGCACCATAGGTCATGATCGTGGCGCGCAAACGGTTGCTGCTCAAGGTGACAGCCTCGACCTCGCGGCCATCGGACAGGCGATCGAAGACAAAGCGGCTGATGGTCATAGGCGTCCCTGGGTGTGATTTGATAAAGCTCATAAATTGGCGTCGCGCTTCTGTAAATCGCTTCCGAACCTATTCCTCAGACAATTGACATTTGGGGACGCGCCGACTACACCAGCCTCAAATCGCTCACACAGGAAACGCTTATGTCGTACCGTCTCATTCAGGTTGTCAGTTCGGACGGTGTCC
>CAMLLA010000360.1 GCA_946480525.1 uncultured Asticcacaulis sp.
GTGGCTTGCCATACGACTTGCGCTCGCCGCCGCCGTCGCGGTCTTCACGCGGCCTGAAGCTGCGCTCGCCCTGGGGACGTTCACCTTGCGGACGGTCAAAACGCGGCTTGCCATACGACTTGCGCTCGCCGCCGCCGTCGCGGTCTTCGCGCGGACGGAAGCTGCGCTCACCCTGAGGACGGTCGCCTTGCGGACGGTCAAAACGCGGTTTGCCATAGGGCTTGCGGTCGCCGCCTTCACCACCCCGCGCCGGCCGGTCACCATAGGGCCGGTCGCTACGGGGACGGTCGCCGAAATCGCGCTTGGGGCGTTCGCTTTTGGCGCCACCGCCAAACTCACGCTTGGCGCGTTCATAGGCGCCGGCCTCGCCCGCGGGAATATCGTTGCCCCTGTCATAGGGCTTTTGACCGTAAGGCTTGCCGCCGTAGCTGCGCGCCGGACGCGCATCGTCGCGGGGCGCGCGATCTTCGCGCGGCCGGAAGGATGGCTTGCGATCTCCGCCTTCACGGTCCTCGCGCGGCTTGAACGCGCGCGGTGCACGGTTCTCGCTGCCGCTCTCGGGACGCGGCGTCCAGGGCTTCTTGTCGAACGACCGTTCGCCGCGCGGCGCAAAGGCGCGTTCGGGCCGGCGGTCGCGAGCCTCGCCATCGCCCTCGAAACGCGGGCGTTCGTCGAAATCGCGATCCTTGAACTCACGGCGGTCTTCGAACTCACGGCGGACGCGCGGGCCGTCACCCACCTTGCGATCGCGGGCAGGCCTTGCATCGCCTCGCGCATCACTCTTGCCGAAACGATCGCCACCGCTGCGGCGGCCTTCGTCGGCAGGACGCTGACGCGGCAGATCGCGCGTCTGGCTTGCACCTTCGGGAGGAAGATTGCGCGGGTCGATCTTGTCGCTCAGCAGCTCACGGATGACACGCGGGCCGACCTCTTCGACATCGCCGGCCTCAAGGTTGCCGAGCAGGAAGGGGCCATAGGCCAGGCGGATCAAGCGATTGACTTTCAGGCCGATCGACTCCAGCACCTTGCGGACTTCGCGGTTCTTGCCTTCAGTGATCGATACGGTCAGCCAGACATTGGCGCGGCCGTCAGCCTTGTCCTGGCGCTTGTCGAGCGTTGCTTCCATCGGACCGTAAATGACGCCTTCGACGGTCGTACCGTTCTTCAGCCGGTCGAGGTCGGCCTGCGTCGTGTGGCCCAGAGCGCGGGCGCGATATTGACGAACCCAGGCGGTCGACGGCATTTCCAGCGCACGCGCCAGTTCGCCGTCGTTGGTCAGAAGCAGCAGGCCTTCGGAGTTAAGATCAAGACGGCCGACACTGATGACGCGCGGCATGGGCTGCGGCAGCTTTTCAAAAACGGTCGGACGGCCTTGCGGGTCGGAGTGAGTGGTCATCAGGCCGACGGGCTTGTGATAGCGCCACAGGCGGGTCGGCTCGGCCTTGCCGATCGGCTGGCCTTCGACTGTGATAAGGTCCGTCGACGACACAAGAACGGCGGGCGTTTCCAGGATACGGCCATTGACGGCGATCTTGCCGAGCCCGATCAGGCGCTCGACTTCGCGGCGCGACGCCAGGCCGGCGCGCGCAAGAACCTTGGCGATGCGTTCGGTCTTGACCGGTGCCTTTGGGCCATCCTTGCCGGCCTTCTTGGGACCCTTGGCGTCTCTGGCGGGACGCTTGCGGTCGCCCTCCGGTTTTTCGCCACCACGGGCGTCGCGGAATTCCTGGCTCTGGTAGCGGTGGCCGTCGGCCATATCCTGTGCTTCCTGGCTGACCGGCGCTGTGGCCGGAATTTCAGGGGTTCCATCCTGATTGGGCATGTCACGCTCTCCAGCGTTACTGTTATCGGTCACGACGACGACTTTCTTAAAGGAGGCACCAGGGCCTTTTTGCTTGACGCGGCGGGCATGTTTCGGCTTGTGACAGCATGGTTCACGATGACGAAAGCCTGATGCAGGCCGCTATGGACGAGGCGCAATCCGCTGCCCGGTCCGGCGAAGTGCCGATTGGCGCTCTAATCTTCGATCCGTCAAGTAAAACCATTGTTTCAGTCGCAAGAAATTCACCGATTAGCCTTAATGACCCGTCTGCTCACGCGGAAATACTGGCCATGCGGGCGGCCGGCGCGGCCCTGGGCAACTACCGGCTGACCGATCTGTGGCTCTACGTGACGCTGGAACCGTGCGCCATGTGCGCAGGCGCCATCAGTCACGCCCGTATCGGCCGTGTCATCTATGGCGCGCCGGATCCCAAGGGCGGCGCCATCGACCATGGCCCGCGTTTCTTTGCCCAGCCGACCTGTCACTGGCGGCCCGAAGTGACGGCCGGCGTGCTTGCCGAACCGAGCGGCGATATGCTCAAAGATTTCTTCCGGGCGAAACGCAAAGCCAGTAAAGCAGGGGGCACATGATCTTATCCGGCACCAAACTCAACCTCGGCCCCCTCAGCGCCTTCCTTCAAGAAGTGGGCGCCTATGCCAGCGGATTTTGGCACGTACTGACCAACAGGCCGGAAATGCTGGCCAATATCGGCTGGGCGGCAGCACTCATGGCCGTCACCATGATCCTGTCGAGCGTGGTCGGCGATACCGTCAAACGCATGTCACGGCGCTTGGTCCACCGTGACGCCGACCGTACCCTGCCCGAATTCTTTTCGCAGGTCGTGCGCTGGCTGGTCTTGCTGGTCGGCCTCGTCGCAGTGCTCAATCGGCTGGGCGTCCAGACAGCTTCGCTGATCACGGTCCTTGGCGCGGCCTCACTCGCCATCGGTCTGGCGCTGCAGGGCACGCTCAGCAATGTCGCCGCCGGTCTGATGCTGTTGTTCACCAAGCCTTATCGCATCGGCGACTCCGTCAGGATTGGCGAGGTGACGGGCAAGATCCATCGTTTGGGCCTGTTTTCGACCGAGATCGACAATGTCGACAATGTCAGGGTCTATGTGCCCAATACCAAGGTGTTCTCAAACGAGATCACCAACCTGACCACGAACGGCGCCTCCAAGGTCGAGTTGCGCGTCGAGGTCGGCTACGGCACGGACTTGGACGCCGCCGTGGCCTTGCTGACCGACGTGGCGAAGGCGCAGGCCGATCATCTGCCTGCGCACGAGGTCGCCGTCCATCTCCACGAGTTTGCCGCTTCGGGCGTCATCGTGCGTATGTGGATATGGACCCTGCCGGTCAACGCCCCCAAGGCGAAAACCCGCTGGATCATCGCGGTCAAGCGTGCGCTCGACGCGGCAGGCATAGAGATCCCCTATCCGCACCAGGTCGCTATCGAACGCAGCACCTGAGGCAGCGGGCTGCGTTCAGAACTTATAGCCGATACCGAAGGATACGACCGGATAGGTCTTGAAGTCCTTCAGTTCGTCTTCCAGGTCCCGGCGCTCGACCTCCAGGGCCTGCTGGTAGGTCGGGTCGCTGGCCAGCGTCCCGTTGGATGTCAGGCTAACCTTGGGCGAGCCCTGGAAGTAGGCGCCGGCCTCAAGGCTGAAGCCCACCTTGCCTGCCGCCCAACGCCAGCCAAGGCCAAGATACGGTGCCGTGTCCTTGAAGTCGGCCTTGGCCGTCAAGATACCGATCTGCTCAGGTGTGAACGGAACACCGCCGATATCGGTCTGCTGGGCCGGGTCGGCCGTGGCCTTGATTTCGTTGTTGTTCTTGTACAGTCCCGCCGACACGAAGAACGGGCTGTCCTCGGCAAAGCGGAAATCGACCTGGCCGCCGAATGAGCCCAGTTCCAGTTCGCCATTGTACTGGATATTGTCGGATTCGAAGTCGTCGTCGTAGTTGTAGGTGTTGGCAACCAGACGGCCGGAAATATGCGGCGTGAATTTGTGCGCATACTCCACCCCGACGCCAAGGGTGCTGACGCGCGCACCGACATATTCAGGCTCGGCGTGGGCGCTGAGAGGAAGAAACGATGCAAGGGCTGTGGCGATTAACAAAGACATGCGCATTGGGCGGCCTCCAAGTGTACGGAAGCCAATGCGCCATCTAAGGTAGATTTCCAAACGGTAGCGCTGTGCCAAAAAGTCAGCACAGCATAAAATCAAAAAACTGACGCCACCTGTGCGTCCGCAGCCACCTGGTCGCGGTGGATGTCCCGCACAATTTTGAAAAAGGCCGAGGTTCCGACCGTCACCAGCATCAATCCGGCCACAAAGGCGATGGACGCCGGCCCGACATCCAACACAACGTCGTTCCTGAGGAAACGCCCGGCGATCGAGGTGACGATA
>CAMLLA010000361.1 GCA_946480525.1 uncultured Asticcacaulis sp.
TCGCCCCTGGCGATCAGGTTGTCGAGCACGTTCTGCACGCGCAGCGAGCCATTGGGATTGGTGGCGCGCTGACCGTCCTGGAAAACCAGCAGGTTCGGCGGCGTTTTGGCGTCGTAACCCACCGGCACATAGATCCAGTAGCGTCTGACCGTATTCGGAATCAGTTTCGAATGAAACTCAAGCGGCCCTTCCAGCCGGCCATACTTTATATCCGCCTGCACCAGCGAGTCAGCCGTCAGCGGATAATCACCCACCTTGCGCTCTTCGGCAAAGGCAGGCGCGGCCAGACTTATCGCAATAAGCGCGGCAGCGGCAGTCAAACGAATGGTAGCAAGACATGCGAACATGGCCTTATGATAGTCGTCGCCTGACCTTTCGCAAGCACCGCCGGATCGTATCATTTTCAACGAGGGCACAACCTTTCCAGAATCGCCGGAGTCCAGCGCTGTTTTCAGGCAATTGCTCCCCTGCGGCGGAAATTAATTTCACAAAAGTGACTATATCGGAAAAATAATTTTGCTGCACCGCCGTAATATCTTGAATGCGCGGAAAAATTTTCCAAAATGCGTTTGCAATTGCGTACGCTTTTAGGTTATATGGTTGTAACGGCTTCGTGAGGAGGTCGTTTTGGAGCCCAATCATGACTTCGGCGCGAGCCATAGCGATGGAAAACACCACGGCCAGGAACCTCAAGGTTCTGGGCATGGGCCTGTTTTCGTCGGCTGTCGTGATTAGCATCGTATCGCTTATTGGGGGCGTACTACGCCCCTTGATGGAGTGGTAGCGAAGGGCTGACCCCACGCTTTTGAGGATGAAACATCCTCCCGCTCCGTAAAACGGGCGGGATTTTTTCGCACATCTCGATATCCGCCCGAACTGACCTGAACAAACCAACCAGAGACTCGACCATGACCGTCCTGACCCAGTTCGATAAAGCTCCCGTCACCAAAGCCCAGAGCGGATTCGCCATCCTGCATGGCACCTTCGCGCCGGAAGGCTGCGTGGTTCGTCTCGGTGACTTTGCCACGGAAGTGTTCGATGGTCCGGCGCGCGTCTTCTCGACGGCCGGCGATGCGCTGGAAGCCATTGCCAAGGGCCGCATCCGCGACTGCGACATTCTGATCATCCGTAACGACGCCCGCGACGCGGACCTGTTCGCGACCGGCGACATCTCCGCCGTCGCCGCAGCCTTGGAGACATCCGGCATCGAACGCGTCACCGTCATCACCGACGGCCGCATCGGGTCGAGCACGGTCGGCGCCGCCATCGGCAATGTCGCGCCGTCGGCCGCGGCCGGTGGCCCGATCGCCTATGCCCAGGACGACGATATCATCCATATCGACATCGCCGGCCGCAGAATCGACATCATGGCGGATATAGACATCCGCCGCGGCGCCCGCCAAAAGAAGGCCGGCGCGAAAATGTTCGGCGCGGCCGCCGAACGCTACGCATCCATGATTTCAACTGGCGCCTAACCGCGCCGCCTAACCTCTCACGACCACGGAGACCATTGTGAAGATCTATACGAATGACGACGTTTCGCCCGATGCTTTCAAGGGCGAACGCATCGCCATCATCGGTTACGGCAGCCAGGGCCGCGCCCACGCCTCGAACCTGAAGGACTCCGGCGCCGACGTCGTGGTCGGCCTGCGTCCCGGCGGCGCCGGCGAAGTCAAGGCAAAGGCTGACGGCCACACGGTTCTCAGCGTTGCCGACGCCTGTAAGGACGCGACCATCATCGCCATCCTGACGCCGGACATGACCCATGCCGACCTGTACAAGGACGTTATCGAGCCGAACGCCCCGAAAGGCGTCGCCCTCCTGTTCGCTCACGGCTTCTCGGTCCTCTACGGCCGCGTCGTTCCGCGCGCCGACATGGACGTCATCCTGGTTGCTCCGAAGGGCCCGGGCGACCTGGTCCGCCGCGAATATCAGCGCGGCCGTGGCGTTCCGACCCTGTTCGCGGTTGACCGCGACCTGTCGGGCAAGGCGGCGACCAAGGCCCTGGGCTATGCCCGCGGCATCGGCGGCACCGTCGGCGGCGTCATCGAGACGACCTTCAAGGAAGAAACCGAAACCGACCTGTTCGGCGAACAGGCCGTCCTGTGCGGCGGCACGACCGAGCTGATCCTGCTCGGCTTCGAGACCCTGGTCGACGCCGGCTACCGTCCGGAAATCGCCTACTTCGAAGTCCTGCACGAACTGAAGCTGATCGTCGACCTGCTGTATGAAGGCGGTTTCGAAAAGATGCACTCGTTCGTTTCGGAAACCTGCAAGTACGGCGACCTGGTTTCGGGCCCGCGCATCATCAACGAAGAGACCCGCGAGCGTATGCGCGAAGTGCTCAACGACATCCAGTCGGGCGACTTCGCCCGCGACTGGATCCTGGAAAACATGGCCGGCCGTCCGCGCTACACCGCACTGATGAAGCAGGACCTCGATCACCAGATCGAACACGTCGGCAAGGACCTGCGTTCGCGCATGTCCTGGCTGCAAAACAAGCAATCCGTGGACGCGTAATCGGTCCACACCGCCGCAGGTGGCGGGCCTAGCCTCGCAAATCTTCGATTTGCGAATCTTATTGAGAAGTAGAGCGTTTTGCGCCGGATGTAGGCGCATCCTGCAAAACGCTCAGGCCCGCCACCACCCTTTCCGGCCAACCCTTCCTTTTCCTTCCCTGTTTACGGGGAAGGTGGCGTTTGCGGAGCAAACGACGGAAGGGGGAAGCCACCGGATCAACAAGCGCAGGAGCTTGGGGCCTTCCCCCTCCCACCGCTTCGCGGTCCCCCCTCCCCGCTTCGCAGGGAGGGAACTATCTGGCCCAACACACCGAAGTTTATACCGATGAGCAATCAACCCTCCGGAGCACAACTGGTCATCTCCACGCTGAAGGCGCTGGGGGTCGAGACCGTATTCGGCTATCCGGGCGGAGCGATCATGCCCATCTACGATGCGCTCGCCGGATCCGGCTTGCAGCACATCCTGGTCCGCCACGAACAGGGCGCCGCCTTCTCCGCCGATGCCTATGCCCGCGCCACGGGGCGCACGGGCGTCTGCATGGCCACCTCGGGTCCGGGCGCGACCAACCTGATCACCGGCATCGCCAATGCCTATATGGACTCCGTGCCGATGGTCTGCATCACCGGCCAGGTCGGCACGCACCTGATGGGCACGGACGGCTTCCAAGAAGTCGATATCCTCGGCATGACGCTGGGCATCGTCAAACACTCGTGGCTGGTCCGTAACCCGGCCGAAATCCCCGCTATTCTGGCCGAAGCCTTCGCCATCGCCCGCGAAGGCCGCCCCGGCCCTGTCCTGGTCGATATCCCGCGCGACGTCGCCGCCACGCGCGTCGCCACCAGCGCCGCCGGTGACTTCGCCGAGTGGAAAGCCCCTGCCCCCGACGCCGAAGCGCTCAAGGCCGCCGAAAAGCTGATCGCCAGCGCGCAAAAGCCGCTCTTCTACGTCGGTGGCGGCGTTGAAATGGCCGGCGCCGCGCAGGAACTGCGCGACCTGGTCGCCCGCACCGGCATCCCATTGGTTTCAACGCTGAAGGGCCTCGGTACGCTGCCGACAACGCACGATCTGGCGCTGGGCATGCTGGGCATGCACGGCACGCGCGCCGCCAATATCGCCGTCCAGGACGCAGACCTGCTGATCGTCCTGGGCGCGCGCTTCGACGACCGCGCCACCGGCAAGCTCAATGCCTTTGCACCCAACGCCAAGGTCATCCATTTCGACATCGACCGCGCCGAGATCGGCAAGCTGCGCAAGGCCGATGTCGGCATTGTCGGCGACCTGAAGATCGGCCTGCCGGCGCTGAACCCCAAGGTCGGCCCGATCCAGAAGTGGGTCGAAAAGTGCAAGGCCGACAAGTGGGAGCACCGCTTCCGTTATAACGCGCCGGGCCAGGGCATCTACGCGCCGGGCCTGCTCAAGACCCTGTCCGAAAAGGCCGGTGACAAGTTCATGGTCGCCTGCGATGTCGGCCAGCACCAGATGTGGGTCGCCCAGCACTGCGAATTCCCGAACAACCGTGCCCACCTGACATCAGGCGGTTCGGGCGCCATGGGCTACGGCCTGCCCGCGGGCCTTGGCGCGAAACTCGGCCGTCCCGACATGCACGTCGTCACCGTGTCCGGCGACGGCAGCTTCATGATGAACATTCAGGAGATGGCGACACTCAATCGCTACAACATCCCCCTGAAGAT
>CAMLLA010000362.1 GCA_946480525.1 uncultured Asticcacaulis sp.
CGGCACGCCGATCGAGGTTCACGTTCGTCGCAACGGCCTTTATCAGCGCAAGGACGCGGCGCGCTCGCACAGCCCGCGTGACCTGTCGCCCGTCGATTTCAACCGACTGATCACCGCCGCCGGAGGGCTCGACGCCGCCGTCAACGGTACGCCGCGCGCCGCAGGTTTTTATAGTCTTTTCAACGCCATGGCGCGCCAGGATGAAGACGCCTTCGCCATCATGCCGGTCGCAGGCGATGCGCCCACCCGCCTGCCGTTTTCCACCGATCCGTTTTTTGCCGGCTGGTCGTTCACCTGCGACGCCCGCACCGGCGCCTACACCTTCACCGCCGGAGACATCCGCGCCTACTGGATTCTGGAGGGACATCCATGAAACGCTCACCCCATCTTATCGCCTGCGCCCTGATGCTGGCCGGCCTGTCGGCCTGCGCGACCACCAGCGGCACGACGGCCGGCACTGCCATTCCTTATGGGGACGGCGATATCAACGCCGCTGCCCGCGCCCTGATGGCCGGCGATGCGGACAAGGCGGTGCGAAGCTTTGGCGACGCGGCGGCACGCAATCCGTCCGACGCCAACCGCCAGACACTTCTGGCCCTGGCATCACAGCAGGCGGCGGCGGGCGATCCCGGCGCGCAGGATGTCGCCGCCGCCGGTTACGATGTCGCCATGCGCGCCTCACGGAATGCCTACTGGGCGGCCATACTGGCCGGCAAGGCGGCGCACGATCGCGGCCGGTACAATCAGGCCCAGTCCTATTTCGCCCGCGCCGTACTCATGCGGCCTGACGATCATCGCGCGCTCCTGTCCCTGGCCATCTCCGCCTATCTGGCCGGGGATCCGCAACTGGCCCTCTTAAGCGCTGGCCGCGCCGCACGGTCAAACGATGCGGCGCTGTGCCGGGACGCGCTGAAAATCTCAGCCCTGGCCGCCGCCGCGACAGGCCGCGACGCCGAGGCGCACATGCGGCTGACCGAGTTCCAGGCGCTTGCGCCCAATGATGCTCCGGCCGTGCTTACCCGCGTCAACGAGCTGATCCGCACCGGCGCCGTCGAGCCCATGGCCACGACCGGGTCCGATGCGCCGCCGGCCGCGCCTGACCAGGTGTCGGTCGACGTCGCCATCATCCTGTCCCAGACCTCACAGCGCGACAGTATCGGGCTGAACCTGCTCGAAGGCCTGCAGGCGCAATACGGCTTCCGCGAAGAAACGGTCGATACGGGCGGGGGCAATATCTCGCGCACGGTCACCCAGGCGATCACCCTCCCTCAGCTGACCTACAACCTGAACCTGTTCAACCGCTTCGGCCAGTACTACCAGGTCGTCGCCCGGCCGATGCTCAGTGCTTATCGCAGCGAGCCCGCCGAGTTTTTCGTCGGCCGCTCGGCCAAGGTCGCGGTCACCGGCGTCAACTTTTCACAGCTGGAGGCGATCGACATCGGCACGGGCGTCAAGGTCACGCCGCTCGACATCACAGCTGAGCGCAGCAAACTCAAGATCGAGGTGACACGCTCCTTCCTGTCGGGCGAGCCGGCCGGCAATTTCAACGAGTCGGTCAACACCTGGCGCCAGACCGTATCGACGACCGTAGAGGTCGATTTCGGCAAGACGCTGATCCTGTCCGGCCTGTCGGAAAGCGTGCGCGACTCGAGCGCCACCAAGACGCCGGTGATCGGCGATACGCCGCTGGTCGGCTCATTATTCAACCGGCGTGTGACCACCGACAAGCGCGATGCCGTTCTGATCCTGGTGACGCCATCCGCCGTCACATCGTTCGACGCCCGGCCGTGGGCACGCCCGGCGGATGTCGAGCGGCTTATCTCCCTGTGGCACACCGTCGTCGCGCCCGGCAGCGATGCCGCCACCATCGCGCAACAGCTGGAACACGCCCGCCTGTTCACGCGCGGCCGGAAAGACGACGCGCGCCTGACCTGGCCCCAGCTTCCGCGCGACCAGGGCGAAATCATCAAGAACCTGCTTATCCCCTAACCCCAAACACAGAGGTGACGTCATGCGTAAAGTGCTTTTCGTTCCGGCCATTCTGTCGGCCCTGCTGCCCATCAGCCTGCTGCAAAACGGTCCTGCCGAAGCCAAGCAGGAATGTGTCGCCATAATGAAGCTGGTCGGTGTTCCCACCGATGTCGCCGAGGCCTCCGACGAGAGCGACGGCGATGAGGACGGCGACGGTGACGTCTGGGTCAATACGGGCGGCGGCAAGATGACGGGCTTCATCGACTGCAAGAAGATGCCCGGCGCCAGGAACGGCGACACCTACACGCAGAACTATGACACCGGAAAGACGCGCAAGACCGGCAACGATCCGCACACGGCGCTGATTGGTAATGAGATACGCGGGCGCTCGACCTCCGGCACGTCGAACGCGTCGTCCGGTTCCTCGTCGTCGTCATCCAGCCAGACCGGCGCCAGCCGTCCCGCCACGTCGAACAGCGACGACGGCGCCGCTCCGTCCGTCCCAGGCAAGAAGCGTGCCCCCGTTGCGGCCAGGCAATAACAACGTCCATTCAAAAGGAGATGATCATGCGTAGAATTCTTTGCAGCGTTTCGGTCCTGGCAGCACTGACGGCCGCGACCGGCGCCCATGCCTCCGTCGAAAGCGTGAGCACGCCGCGCAGGCCCGAAAGCAATTGCACCAAGGCGCAGGAAAACGATACCGCCGCCCTTTGGCGCCCGGCCAACGGCCGCCTCGTTATCGGCGGCGAAGGCACAGGCACTCTTGAGGTCTATGGTCACGGCATCGACCTGTCCCCGGACGCCCAGCTCACCGGTATCAGCGGCGGTTCGGCCCGGAGGATTGAAGGCCGCGGCGGGGCGGTCAACAGCGCCCACGGCTGCGGCAATATCGGTTCGATCGTTGTCGAGATCAGCCTGCCCGCGGTGCGTTCCGCCAACAACGGCACCTTGCGTATCGGTTCCGAGACCATCCCGTTTACCGCAACGCCGCGCGCCGCCCTGAACGCACGGTGGGACGATGCCAACGAGGCAAACGGACGTGCGGCGCCGCCACCGACGACAAGCACCGCCCCCCCGCCGCCCTCGCCGCCCACCATCGTCAACAGCGGCAACAACTGTTCAGGTCCGGGCTGTCCCGCGCCAGGCCCATCCGTCAAGATGACCGGCCCGGGTGGCTCGACCGTCAATCAACCCGATACACGCACCCTGTCCAGATGCGCCGACGACGATGGCTTGAAAGGCGAGGTCAGCAACTTCGGTCGCGACCTGACCTTGATCCTGCCGCTCAACCGGACGGGCGCCATCGAGGAATGCTATCGGCGCCATCTCCTGGTCACGTTCCAGACCCGGGGCATCAACGATGCGATGACGCTAAATGGCCCTTCACCAACTCTGGGCATGACAGCACCGGCCACATTGCGCGCCAGCTTCCGCCAACAGGAAAATCTTAGGGAGAGGGCCGGCCTTATCACCATAGACGACGATGTCCTGAAAACCTTTGTCGGTCGCCGGAGCTTCGATATCGACCTCACGCCGGGCGACAGCACGTCCCGACTGAAACTGACGTTAAAGTCCGAACCCGCCTATGGCCCCAAGGCGATCGCCGCACCGGTGACCCTGCCCAATGTCGGACGGCTCAGTTCCGACATTGGGCTTAAGGTCACAGCGCATCAGGCGGCGGGCGCGGATGAGACCTACGCCTGGCGGCTGACGCCGATGGATGGCGCCCCCGGCAACTGCTTCGCCCAGACGTCAGGCACGGCCACGGCGCCAACGGGAGCAACCACCTTCGACCTGCCGTTGCGCGCCACAGAGGCTGCCAACTGCACCGGCAAGAGCTTCCGCGCCACTGTCGCCACGGCGTCGGTCGCCAATCCCGCCGGCACGCCGTTCGAACAGTCGGTGACCTTTGTCCTGCAGCCGTTGTCAACCGTCAACCTGCCACCCCAGAACCGCGCCGCGCCGCAAGGATTGCGCCCAACATTGTAAGGCGATATCGCGGCGGCGGCTGAGCCTCCGCCGCATTTCCTTTCAGCGCCGGTTACCACGCACATCGCCCGGTGCGGCATCGAAGCGGCGGCGGAAGGCGCGGTAGAAGGCCGACGCGTCGGAGAAGCCGCACTGAAATCCAATATTGGCGATCGATACGCTGTCGAACGCCGGGTCCATCAGCAGTGCCTTGGCGCGCTCGGAACGGTAGTCGCCCATAGCCTGC
>CAMLLA010000363.1 GCA_946480525.1 uncultured Asticcacaulis sp.
GGTCACCCGCGGCGCCGGGCGGAAGGCATGCCCATAGATCACTTCGAAGGTCAGCGCCAGCTTGCCGTCCGGGCGGCGCTGCTGTTCCAGGCCCGCCAGCAGGCGCTGGTAGGCCGCCCGGCCCAGCATGACGCCATCGACATGCGTCAGGTGCGCCTCCGCCTCGTCCAGCGTCGCAATACCGCCATTGATGCTGATGACCAGATCCGGGTGGCTGCGTTTAAGCTCATAGACCAGTTCGTAATCGAGCGGCGGAACGTCGCGGTTTTCCTTGGGCGACAGGCCTTTCAGCCACGCCTTGCGGGCGTGGACGATAAAGGTGCCGACACCGGCCTTCTTGCAGGCCTCCACCAGGGCGAACAGGCTGTCGCGCGGTTCCTGATCATCGACGCCGATGCGGCACTTGACGGTGACCGGCAGGCGTGTGGCTTCACGCATGGCCTGCATGCTGTCGGCCACCAGTTGCGGCTCGCGCATCAGGCATGCGCCGAACGATCCCGACTGCACGCGGTCCGACGGACAGCCGCAGTTGAGATTGACCTCGTCATAGCCCCAGTCTTCGGCGATCTTCGCGCACTGCGCCAGCTCATCGGGCTCAGAGCCGCCCAATTGCAAGGCCACAGGATGCTCGACATCGGAAAAGCCCAGCAGGCGCTCGCGGTCGCCATGGATGACCGCCTTCGATGTCACCATCTCCGTATAGAGCAGGGCCCGGCGGGTCAGCACGCGGTGAAACGCCCGGCAGTGCCGGTCGGTCCAGTCCATCATAGGCGCGACGGAAAAGCGGCATGCGTCTTTATGGAGAATTTTATCCAACTTTTCTGCCACTTACAAACTTATCAACGAAACTATTCACGCCCGTCTTTCTCGTTTTTTACCCCAGTGCATCAATGATGTGCTGGGGCAAATGATGTACCGAAAATCGCGCCATGATGTAACGGCTCGATGTAAATGAAAAACGGCTGGAATGAAATGGGCACCATTCAGACACGCCGCCGAAAGGACGGTTCGAAGGGCTTTTCAGATTCACCAGGTCAGCACGGTTCCAATAGAAGCCTCGAACCACAAGCCCGGGCAGATGCTCTCAGATTACTGCGCAAGGCACCGGATCGATCCATAGGTGTCTACGGGCGCTCCCGGGTGCGCGACTTCTCCTTGGTGGCGCTACCGACCATAATGTGGACGATCCACTGGTCCTGCTGCTGATCTCGCACCAACTGCGACGATGCAGCGTTGGCCTTTAGGGTTGATCTCGGTCAAGGCCGGAGCCCGCTTTCCATGCGAAGCCAGAGCCAGATCCATCGAGGTTAGACATGTCCACCACAATGAAAGCGGCTGTCGTGCGCAGCTTTGGCCAGGCACTGGCGATCGAAGACCTTCCGCTCCCCACACCAGGGCCAGGTGAAGTCCTGGTAAAAGTCATGGCCTGCGGCGTGTGCCACACCGACCTGCATGCCGCGAATGGCGATTGGCCGATAAAGCCTCAGCCCCCCTTTATACCCGGCCACGAGGTCACGGGCGTTATCGCCGGCGTGGGAGCAGGCGTGACCCATCTGAAGGACGGTGATCGTGTGGGCGTTGCGTGGCTGCATGACGCCTGCGGACACTGTGAATATTGTCAAACCGGATGGGAAACCTTGTGCTTGCAACAGCGCAATACCGGATACAGCTGCAACGGCGGCTTCGCCGAGTATGTAATTGCCACGGCTTCGTTCGCGGCGCAAATTCCCGATGGTTTGGACTTTGCCCACGCCGCCCCTATTCTGTGCGCCGGCGTCACGACATACAAGGGATTGATTGAAACGGAAGCCCGTCCAGGCGAATGGGTCGCGATCTCCGGCATCGGCGGCCTCGGACATGTCGCGATACAATATGCAAAAGCCATGGGCCTTCACGTCGCCGCTATTGATATTGCGGCGGACAAACTGGATCTGGCCCGCAGCAGCGGAGCGGATATCGTCGTGGACGGCCGGTCGCAGGACGCTTTATCCGATCTGATAAGGACAACCGGAGGAGGCGTCCACGGCGTGCTCGTCACCGCCGTCTCGCCGCCGGCCTTTTCGCAAGCACTGGACATTGTCAGACGCAAGGGAACCGTCAGTCTGGTCGGCCTGCCGCCGGGCGCCTTCCCCCTTCCGATTTTTGACGTTGTCCTCAAGCGTATCACCGTCAGAGGGTCGATCGTGGGAACACGGCGCGATCTCGACGAGGCCCTGGCCTTCGCAGCTGAAGGCAAGATAAAGGCAGAGATCACCAAGGCGCCACTTGAGGATATCAACACCATTTTCTCTTCAATGAGCGTCGGCAAAATCGAAGGCCGCATGGTCCTGGACTTCTCCCAGTAGGAGAAGCGACAAACCCTCTGAAAGGCGTGGTTCACACTGCGCTTTTTTTATGAGAAGAGCACGAATGGCAGACCGGCAAGTCCCGCGAACAGGCTTAGGATCAACGGAACGGCTGCCCGCCAACCATTATGGCCGCCGGCAGTCATGATAGCAATGCCCGCCTTGAGAACTGTGTTGAGCATGACGGGCATGGCGAGAATCAAGCCCGCGGTTACCCCGGGCACTGTCTCAGGCGGCAGACCGCCCATCGTAATTATCGCAGAATCGACGTCGACCATGCCCGAGATGACCAGCGCAACGGCGACACCTGTCTCGCCGATCTCTTGAAGAAGCCAACGAGCCAGCACCGACAAGGCTGCCACGAGCCCTGCGAGCGCGAATGCGGGCCTCAGATCGAACGGGTTTCGCACCGCTACGGCGGACGCCGAAGTCGCGGGCACCGCGCGAGATTTCCACACCAGCCATCCGGCGTAAATGACGCCCGTCGCCGCGGGCGGTCCGATGATGATAACGAGGGATGAGACGGCAAATGGCGCGAGCACGGCCGTCAGGATTAAGACGCGCAGAAACATGATCGCGGAGGCAAGAGCGATACCGGCCACCAGTATGTCTTCATGACCATCCTTTTTCTGAATACGGCTCGCCAGGGCGACAGTCACGGCTGTTGAGGACACAACGGCGCCGGCAGCGGATGTCGCCAGGACGCCCCGCGACTCTCCCAGCCACTTCGAGGCCAGGTAGCCCGCGAACGACAATCCTGACACCAGGACCACAACCATCCAGATGTGCCGGGGATTCCAGGCTTCGAAGGGGCCATAGTTTCCATCCGGCAAGAGTGGCAAGACAGCAAGACTGATCACTGCAAACACGGAAATCGCCTGGACCTCGCTCTCACTCAATCGCTCGATCCAATTGTGTAGCTGTCGCCTTGACGACAGCAGCAGCGTCATTAGGGCCGCGCTTACAGACGCGACGGTTACGGCACCGAATCCGGCCAGAATGCCGATCGCCAAGGTCGCGATGCCGGCAATCGTCGACGTCGCGCTCATATCCTCCATTGCGCGGGCTTTACCAATGAATCCAGCAAGCAAAGTCAAAGCCGCTGCCGCGGTAAGCACGACCGCCAGGCCCGCCGAGTGATGCAGCGAGATATAACCTGTCAGTCCGCCGAGTAAGCCCAAAACCCCGAAAGTCCGAATGCCTGCGATGCGGCTGCCTGCCGGATCGCTTCGTCTCGACCAGCCGCGTTCGACTCCAATCAGGACACCGAGGGCAAGAGCGAGGATCAGACCTGAAAACGGAGCCAGGACGCTTGAGAGGGCGGCGGTCATTTGCACAGAATGCCTTTAGAAATCAGCTCAGCCAGCGCGATTGCGTTTGAGGTGTGAGGCACCGTGTCCGTCGAAACCACCCGGTCGAAAATGCCCGTCAGCTCCGCGTAGGCATCGTCGGCAAAAACCGCGTGCACAGCGATACAAAAAAGTGTCGAAAACCCCTGGGTCTTTAGCCCCTGAGCGGCTGCAATCATCGTATGGCCGGACGATACAATATCGTCCACCAGCACCGGCGTATGGTGTTGCCACCTGGCAAGATCGGGCAGACGGACATCGACCTGCCTGTCGCCGGAGCGCAGTTTCTCGAGAACCGTAAAGGGAGCATCCGACGCCGACGCGATCTCGGAGGCCCACTGCCGGCTTTCATCGTCAGGGCCGACGATCAGAGGATTCGCAACATGCACGGAGACCCACCGGCCGATAAGCGGCGCGGCGTGCAATACCTGCGAGGGGATGGGGTAGACCTCCGAAAGACGATTGTAGCGGTGCAGGTGCG
>CAMLLA010000364.1 GCA_946480525.1 uncultured Asticcacaulis sp.
GCGTGCCCCAGTTGCGCTGGCGGCTGATCAGCCAGTCCGGGCGGCTTTCGACCATCGAACCGATGCGGTTGCGGCCCGAATCCGGGAAGAACTGCGTCGTGTTGATGGCAACGCTGGCCTTGTCCCTCAATCCTGCTTCACCATCCATGCGGATGAACCATTGCGGCGTATTGCGGAAGATAACGGGCGCCTTGGAGCGCCACGAATGCGGATAGGAGTGTTCGACGCGACCGCGCGCCAAAAGGTTGCCGGCCTCGATCAGCTTTGTCATGACCGCGCCATTGGCCTCGCCGAACTTGCCGGCCTTCTTGCCTTCGGTCTCCAGAACCTTCAGGCCGCCGAACAGCGGAACGTGGCTGTAGTAGGCGCCGTCGGGATCGACCGTATCGGGGATGGTATCGAGCGAACGGCCGGACGACAGCCAGACACTATAGTCGTCCGCGCCGTGGCCCGGCGCCGTATGGACAAAGCCTGTACCGGCGTCGTCGGTGACGTGATCGCCGGCCAGCATCGGGACTTCGAAGCCATAGCCGGCGTCGAGCGCCGCCAGCGGATGCCTGAGTTCGAGACCGGCCAGGGCGGTCGGCGCCAGGTCGATCAACTTGGTCCAGGCGGTGGCATTGGCCGCCTTCAGCACGTCCTCGGCCAGCTTGTCGGCCAGGATCAGCTTGTCGCCGGGCTTGGCCCACGGCGCGAAGCCGAGTTCTTCCTCGGTCTTCATGCCCGTGATCTGCCAGACGGAGTAGGCGACCTTCGGGTTGAAGGAGACGGCGCGGTTGGCCGGGATGGTCCACGGGGTGGTCGTCCAGATGACGACCGAGGTGCCGGACATGATCGTGTTGAGATCGTCGGCGTCTTCGGCCGAATCACCAATGACCGATGAGGTTGTGGCATTGGCGACCGGGAAGCGCACCCAGATGGTCGGCGACACGTGGCTGTGGTACTCGACCTCCGCATCCGCCAGGGCAGTGCGTTCGACCGGCGACCACATGACGGGCTTGGAGCCGCGATAGAGCTGGTCCGACATAAGGAACTTGTGGAATTCGGCCGTCACCTTGGCTTCGGTTGCGTAGTCCATGGTGGCGTAGCGGTTTTGCCAGTCACCCAGTACGCCCAGGCGCTTGAACTCCTCGCGCTGGATGTCGATCCATTGGGCGGCATATTCGCGGCAGGCCTTGCGGAACTCGGCGGCGGGCACCTCGTCCTTCTTGCGGCCCTTGGCGCGGAACTGTTCCTCGATCTTCCATTCGATCGGCAGGCCGTGGCAATCCCAGCCCGGCACATAGTCGACGTCGTAGCCCATCAGAAACTTGGAACGGACGACGAAGTCCTTCAGCGTCTTGTTGAGCGCATGGCCGATATGGATATTACCGTTGGCGTAGGGCGGACCGTCGTGCAGGACGAACAAGGGCGCTCCCGCCGCCTGACGCGCCTTGCGCACGCTTTGGTACAACTGCGCCTCATCCCACTTTTTCAGCATTTCGGGCTCGGCCTTGGGCAGGCCGGCGCGCATGGGGAATTCGGTTTCGGGCAGGAAGACGGTTTCGCGATAGTCGCGGCCGGTGACGGTAGGGTTTGGGGAATCGGACATGAGGACTTTGCGTCTGATAAAATGATGTCAGGATAAGGGCGCGTCTGGTGACCCGGCGGCGAGCGCTCAGGCCCGCGCCGGGGCCATAATTCGTATGGTGGCGCCCGTTTTCGACATGGCCACGGCTTTATCAGAGCGCCCGCGTAATGCCTAGAGCATGCTGCGAAAAAGTGGAAACCGGTTTTCCGCGCAAGCATGCGACCACCAAGAAATCCAAACCTTCCATATTGCGCCAGACGGAAAACCTCCTGTAAGTCCGTTCCACCCATTACAGATGTACCGCGTTCACTCAGATCTCTGCCGCAAAGGAATCCCGATCCATGCGCAAGCTTCATATGGCGCTTACCGCCGCTTTGTCCGCTCTCGCCATCACCGCCTGTCAGCAATCGCCATCCGTCGCAGCCGCCGGAGATCAGCCATTCACCATTACCGAGGTGGCGAAATTCGACACCCCCTGGGCCATGACCTTCCTGCCCAATGGCGACATGCTGGTTACCGAAAAGTCCGGCACGCTGAAATGGCTGTCAAAGGGCGTGTCGAAGGACGTTGCTGGCACACCCAAGGTCGACGATAACGGCCAGGGTTCGCTGGGTGATATCCTGGCGGCGCCCGACTACGCCATGACGGGCACGGTCTATCTGACGTTCAGCGAGCCGGGCGATGGCGGCAACGGCGCCGCCCTTGCCCGTGCGAAGCTGGTCCTCGACGCCAATCCACGTCTGGAAGGCCTGACCGTGATCTGGCGCCAGACCAAGATGGCCGATACCGACTTTCACTATTCGCAGAAGCTGGCCTTTTCGCCCGACGGCAAGTACCTGTTCGTCACCGCCGGCGAGCGCAACAAGAAGGAGCCGGCCCAGGACCTGAAGGTTAATCTCGGCAAGGTCCTGCGCCTGACGCTGGATGGCAAGCCAGCGCCGGGCAACCCCTTCGCCGCTCAAGGCGGCCAGGCCGCCGAGGTCTGGAGCTACGGCCACCGCAATCTTTATGGCCTGGCCTTCGATGCCGAGGGACGTCTTTGGGAAGACGAGATGGGGCCAAAGGGCGGTGATGAGCTCAACCTGATCGTCGCCGGCAAGAACTATGGCTGGCCGGTCGTGTCGAACGGCAGCGGCTATGACGACGCCGACATCCCCGACCACCCGATGCGTCCGGAATTCGAAGCGCCCAAGGTGTGGTGGAACCCGTCGATCTCGCCGTCCAGCCTGGTCATCTATACCGGCAAGGCCTTCCCGCAATGGAAGGGCGACGCCTTCATCGGCGCCCTGTCGGGGCAGGCCCTGATTCGCGTCGACCTGGACGGCGGCAAGGCGACCAAGGCGGATCAGTGGGATATGGAAACGCGTATCCGCGACGTCGAGCAGGGGCCGGACGGCAATATCTATCTGCTCGAAGATGGCGATGGCCGCCTGCTAAAGCTTTCACCCAGGTCCTAAATTATCTTTTCAAAATGGCCGGGAGTTAATATGCTTCCGGCCATGATCAAGTCCCTGCCGGAGTGGCTGCAGCGCGCCTTGCGCAACCGCGTCTTTCTGCTGTCGCTCGCCCTGGCCGCCATGGTGCTCAGCCTGGCATGGTCTTACCTGCAAAATGACTTCCATCGCGGCCAGCTCGATCCGAAAATCCCGTTTCAGATCTACACTCCGCCGCCGGCGCCCGACTATCGCAAGGCTGACAGCTGGTTTCTCAACCCCGCCATCGCCCGCTATTCCGCCGATCCGCGAAAGGTCGACGTGTTTTTCATACACGCCACCAGCTATAATGGCGGTGGCGGCTGGCTGGCGCCAATCGACAAAGGCACGGCTGCGCGTGAGGTCGAGCAGGTCCAGTTGCCCAACTATGCCGGGCCATTCGCGGTCAGCGGCAATATCTATGCTCCCAAATATCGTCAGGCCAGCCTGTTCACGCAACTGACCGGCCGTGAAGATGCCCGTCAGGCGAGAGAATTCGCCTATACCGATATTGAAGCCGCATTCGAACGGTTCCTTAAAACCCGTCGTGGCGGGCAGGGCTTTGTCATCGTCGGCGTCGAGCAAGGAGCCTTGCTGGCGCAGAAGCTGATCCGTTCGCGTATCGTCTCCGATCCCGCGCTCAAAGCGCAGGTGGTCGCCGTCTATCTCATGGAAAGCCTGGTGCCGGCGGAGATTAACGGCAAATCCTATCTTGATCTGCCCATCTGCAGCGCGCGGGCCCAGGTCGGCTGCGTCGTCGCCTACCAGACAGTCGAGTCCGAGGCGCCTGAAAACCTGCTTTTGCTTATTCGCCGGGGCGTCTACTGGAACGATGCCGGCTATCTGGAGGCGCTCAACAGCCGCCCGGCGATCTGCGTCAATCCGCTCACCGGCGCTGCCGATGGCGGAGGAATCGACGAAAAGGCATCGTTGGGTGCGACCAATGCCACGGGGCTGGAGTGGGGGACGCCGGCCCCCTTGATTCCGCACAAGGTGTCGGCGCGTTGCCTGCGCGGCCTGCTGGCAGTCGACAAGCCGTCCTCGCCCGCTTTCAAATCCGCCGATACCTGGGAAGGTGCGCGCAAGGTCAACAGCTACAATCTGTTTTACGGAGACCTTCAGGCC
>CAMLLA010000365.1 GCA_946480525.1 uncultured Asticcacaulis sp.
TGGGCGAGGATTGGCGAACGATGGAGCTCGGCCGATGACCGGTGCGCTGGTCGTAATCCGCAGCGCCGCGGGTGTTCCTTCGGCGGGCCATACCGGCGGCGGCACGTTTGCATAGGCGTTGCGGTACCAATAGTACTGGCGCTTGGGCAGGCGGAAATAGTCGACCATCCCCATGCCGCCGAAGCGCTTGCCGGCGATCGAGCCGTGATCGAACCCGGCCCAGATGACCTCGCCAGAGCGCCAGGGCAACCGCCAGGAGCCTTCCTTCGTCTTGTCCGCGCCTTTGGTGTTCACCAGGTCGTCCCAGCCCGGCGCATAGGCGCCCGGCCGGTCGGCCATCGTCACCCCATATTCGGCGACGAAGTTCGGAATGCCGGGGTCGGGGAAAAGGCTGGCGCCGTCGCCATTATAGCCGGCGATATCACCAAGCTTGTCGATCTCACCGCGTTGCGCGCCATTGATGGAGGCCGGCCGGCTAGGGTCCAGTTCATGCGACAGGGCGACCAGTTCCTTCAGAAGACGCCGTGCTTCGGGCAGGGTTTTGCCTTCGGTGAAGAAGACCTCATTGTCCATGCCCCAGGCAACGATGGACGGGCTGTTGCGGTTGATACGGATCATCTCGGCCAGCTGCTGCTTGACGCTGGCGTCGAAGGCGGCGAAAAGCGCGGGATCGGATGGGTAGGCCGGCGCGCCCCACGGATTTTTAAAGCCCGCTGTCCCCCAAAACGGCGCTTCCGACAGAAAGAGCATTCCCATCCTGTCGGTCGTTTCGGCGAAGTGCGGGTCATGCGGGTAATGCGAGCCCCGGATGAAATCGAAGCCGGCGTCCTTGATCATGCGAATGTCGCGCTCGATCGCGCCATTGGTCACTGCGTCGCCCCACCCGGCCTGGTCCTGATGGACGTTGGCGCCTCGGAAATAGTGGTGTTTGCCGTTCAGGAAAAAGCCGCGGTCCGCGGTCCATTCAAACCAGCGGAAGCCGAACTCAGTGTCGAACTGGTCGCGCAGCTTGCCGTCGACGCGCAGTTGTGTAACGGCGCGGTAAAGTGCCGGGCTGGCGGGCGACCACAGGGCGGGCTTCGCGATCGGCGCCGATAGCTGGCGGGCGATCTTCATTTCGCCGGGCGCCAGTTGCAGTGTGTCTTTCGGCAGCACGGCGACGGTCGCCCCCTTGGCGTCGACGATGCGTGTTTCCACCGTCACATCGGCCGGGTGTGCGCCGGAATTGCGAACCTCGGTTTCGACATTGACTTTGCCCGATGTTGCCGAGAGATCTGGCGTCGTTACGCGCGTACCGGTCCATGGAACGTGAACGGCATTTGTCGACACCAGCCAGACGTCGCGGTACAAACCGCCGCTGAAGACGTGTTCGCCGGCGCGGGGCGCCAGTGTCGGGTCCCAGTCATTGTTCACCTTGACCGCGACGACATTGCGCCCTGCCCTTACGGCTTCGGTAATATCGACCGGAAATCCCGTGTAGCCGCCGCGATGACGGACAAGTTCCACGCCGTTGACGTAGACGCGAGCGTCCTGAAATGCGCCTTCGAATTCAAGCGAAAAACGACGATCAGCGGGCTTTGACGGCAGCACGAATGTTTTTCGGTACCAGCCGTCGCCGGTATAAAAGTCCGCCGCACGGAAATAGGGCATGCTGAAACTGTGCGGCAGTCCGACAGGCTGCCAGTCGCCGTCATCAAAGACAGGATCTTCCGCGTGCTCGCTACTGCCGAGGTGGAACCGCCAGTCGGCATTAAAACTGGTGCGTATCCGGCGGCCGTTCTCGACCACATGCCCGTGCGCGACCTTGCCCATGTGAGGCGCGGCGTTTGCGTTAAACGCCAGTAGCGCGATGACGGCGGCGGCCATCACGGATTGGGTGTGGTTTGGCATCGCTTCCCCCATCGTTTTTCGTTTTTTGACCTGTCGAACTCGCCGTTCAGACATATCGACGCAAATTCCAGGCACTCGTCTGTTTGCGCCAAATATGGATTTTAATTTCATATATGACGATGGAAATTTATATGTCAGCTTGCTTGTGTTGCATTCACTCAGACGAGACAGACGCAAGCCGGTTTACAGTCTACCATAAAATTGCAAATATAAAATATCTTTTCTTATATGAAATTTCGATGCTAGGCTTGGCACGAAAGTGCATGAAATGCACTTCGACGATCAACACCGATAGTCTGGTCAGGGGGATGAGCGATGCGTGGAATTCAAATCTTCAAAGACGAGGAGAGTTCCGCTCGTCAGGCGTCAGGCGAAGGCGGACCCCTTCGCTATTATCGCCCGGAGCTCGACGTTCTTCGCTTCATCGCCTTCATGTTCGTGTTCTTCACACATAGGAACGATCTGTCGCCTGTCGATCCGTTGAAACACCCGTGGCTCTACAATCTTTCCCTGATCGGTGTTTACGGCGTTCCAATTTTCTTCATGTTGAGCGCCTTCCTGATCACGGAGCTGCTCCAGCGCGAGCAGGAACGCACCGGCACGATACATGTGCGTTCCTTCTATGTCCGGCGCATACTGCGCATCTGGCCCTTGTACTTCCTGGTTTTCTACGGCCTCGTCCTACTGAATCACTACGTGCCGCATGTCGGGGCGGACTCGCCGGAGAAATGGGCGGCATTCAGCCTTTTCGCCGGAAACTGGTACATCACTTTAAAAGGCTGGATCGAATACCCGGTCAATCCGATGTGGAGCCTGTCGGTCGAAGAACAGTTCTACATCGTCGTACCGTTTCTCGCGATGCTGGGGCGCAGGGCGCTCATCGCCTTCAATATCGCCATCATCGCGATCAGCTATGGCGTTATCGTCTACTACGCTCAGCATATTACACCGGGCTTCAGCGGCCAGTGGACGAACAGTTTCGTGCAATTCCAGTTCTTCGCGGCGGGTATGCTGATGGCGTTGTTCTTGCGCGGCCGTGTCCCGAACCTGCCCGCCGCCGTGCGCATTGCCGGCGTCGTCCTGGCCGTTACGCTATGGCTGGTCGCCTTTACGGCGTTCGGGATCAAGGCCGATGATCCACGATCGACGGTGCTGCAATCCCTGGCAGGCTGGCCGTTGGTGCTCGGCGGCGCGGCCTTGATGCTGCTGAGTTTGTTGGGAACACCACAACGTTTCCTGCCGAGCGCGTTCATTTATCTCGGCCGGATTTCCTACGGCCTCTACATGATCCACGCGTTCTTTTTCTACATGGTTTTCGTTGTGTGGCGGCCATGGTTTACCGCGATGGCGGAAAGCGTCGGACTGGCAATGTGGCGAGACGTGATCGCCGCGGTCATAGCGTTCGGCCTCACGGTTTCATTGGCTTCCATTTCATACTTTCTAGTCGAACGCCCCTTCCTTCACCTCAAGCGGAGATTTTCTTTCATACCCTCGCGTGATTAGGCTCCGAAGGTATGCGGAAAAAAACGGCGGAGACGGTGGGATTGGCTACGCTACGCTCCGCCGAACTCGCGACATGTTGCACATGTCACTCGTTTCGAACCCGGTGAGTGAGAAGCCGCACCGCCCCGAAACTTAAAAAGCCAGGCATCCCAAGGATGCCTGGCTTTTTAAGTGGCGGAGACGGTGGGATTCGAACCCACGGTACCCTTTTGGGGTACGCTCATTTAGCAAACGAGTACCTTCGGCCTCTCGGTCACGTCTCCGTTGCGGGTTTGATTAGCCAATTCCGCTTTGAAACGCAACGCCGAAGGCGAAAATGTTCACAGGCCCAGTCGGCTGGCCCCGTCAAGACGGTGCCGCGCCTCGATATGGCCCTGCGCCGCAGACCATACAAACGCCACGACTTCATCGCGAACAGCGTCCGCATGACCGTCCGCCATGCGATAACGGTCGACTTGGAGTTCAAAGTAGGCATTCAACTGATCTTCGCCGTCTTCGCCGAACAGATCCTCCGGCGCCAGCGCCAGTGTGATGCTGGTCAGCGCGTTGACGGCGTTCACGCGGTCCACCGCCGCGTGGCGATAGCGGTCGAGAATGCTGTGGAGAGTCGGCGCAAAGACCGGTTCGTCGTCGGTTTCGATTGTGCTCATGGAGCCCTACGTTGCTGTTGACGTCAACGTAAGACTAGCCCGGCCACCATAAGAACGGCGTTCGGATCGCGGGTATTTTTCGACAATTCCCGGCCAAACCCCGGAA
>CAMLLA010000366.1 GCA_946480525.1 uncultured Asticcacaulis sp.
CGGGACAAAAGCGCGGCAATGGCTTGAGACAAAGATTTTTCAACGTGGCCGCCCCAGGCCTGAGCCATGATCTGATGGCCGAAGCAGATTCCGACCACCGGCACGTCGCGATTGAGCGCCTTTAGCCAGTCGATCAGGGCCACGATCCATGGAGCGCCTTCGTAGACGCCAGCCGGAGACCCTGTGATCACTACGCCTTTTAGATCGCCGTCCACGTCCGGCAATTCACCCTCCAACGCCCGGAAGGCGCGAAAGGTTCGCCCTTCGCGCGCCAGCGTCCCGGAGAACATGTCGACATAGGTGCCGTAGGTCTTGTCGAGATCCGCCGGCGGGACGCCGGTTTCCAGAATGGCGATATAGCTGGTGTTACGCATGGTACATCTGATTGGCTAAATTATCCGGAATTACATCGGCCTTTTGCCAATAGCGTCAAGAGCATCCTCAATCACGCTTTGTGAAAAATCATGATTGAGCCATTCGGTTTCGATTTGCTTAAGACGCTGGCCCAGCTCAGGCCCAGGTGTCAGGCCGCGCACGATCAGATCCGCGCCTTTCAACGGAAAAACGGGAACTTGCAAATGCGACAGGTGACCAAGCATCGCTTCCGGTGAACGTCCGAGGTGTGCGGCGATCAGGCAGACGGCATCTTCAACGGCTTCGCGCCCGAGACTATAGACCAGGCGCCTGAGCAGGCTTTCATCGGCCTCAGCCAGACGCGCCGTTGCGACGCCGGCGGCATAAAGCCGGTCGAACACGGCATTGGAAAATTTCAAGCGGTCCCGCAGCGGCGTCAAATGCGCGCGATCGAGCCCGATACCGCCATCCAGCAACGCCATGAAGCGACGGGTTACATCCGTCGAAGCCGCGATCATGGCCGACAGTTCCGGCAACTTGCCGGCCGTGTGCTGCCACCCCGGCAGGACGTGCAGCAATATGCCTTCGCGTGACATGGCCTCGAACGCGGGCACGGGATTGGCGACGGCAAGCGTCTTGCACAGCTCCTGCCAGATACGCTCGCCGGACAGTCCGTCGATACCGCCTTTGAGCGCCGAGCAAGCGGCCAGCGACGCGTCATCAATGTCTCCGGCATAGCCCGCCGTAAACCGGAAGAAGCGCAGGATCCGCAGATAATCCTCGCGAATACGTTGCTCCGGGTCACCGATAAAACGTACCCTGCCCTCGTTGGCATCCGCAATGCCGAGACCAGTCGGGTCCGACACTGTTCCCTCTATGTCGGCATAAAGGGCGTTGAGATAAAAATCGCGGCGCTCTGCGTCCTTGGCCCAGTCGGTCGTGTACTTGACCGTCGCCCGGCGGCCGTCGGTTTCGACATCTTCGCGCAAGGAGGTGATTTCGTAGGGCTGGCCGTCCATCACCGCCGTTATGGTGCCGAAGGCCTTGCCGGTCGGCACGCTGCGGATGCCGGCGGCTTCCAGCGCCGCTTCGGTTTCATCGGGCAGTAGTTGCGTCGACAGGTCGAGATCGCTGATTGGCCGTCCCATGAGAGAATTGCGGACGCAACCGCCGACGAAACGGACGCAGCCCCTGCCGCCTTTGGCTTCCAGTGCTGTGAACACGGCGCGGGTCGCGGGCGCCTGCATGGCGCCGGTGAGTTGAATACGAGTCATGTCGGGAAACTAGGCGCTTGGGCTTACAAGATCAAACGGCGTCGGCGCGCATGACCTGTCCGGTTAGAAGGTCGCCGGGAGTGCTATAGTGGATAAGTACCCGACGAGGGTCGACCGGGCCAGGCAGGGTAATGCCAGGCGCGCGCTGGAAGCCCAAGGCGCCAAAATATTCAGCGTCCCCGACCAGCAGAAGCGCACGCAAACCCGCCGATTTCGCGGCGTCCACGGACAGCCGAATAAGCTGTTTGCCCAGGCCGGCGCCGCGAAAAGCGTCGTCCACCACGATAGGGCCAAGAAAGACAATGGTTTCGGACTGGCCGGCCTCTTCGTTACGCACGACGATCGGCCAAAGCCTTACCGACGCAATGACCTGATCTCCCGTGCGGGCGACAAAGCTCATGTCCGCCAGCGGCCGGCAACCTTCACGCAGACGTTCGGCCGTCTTGACGTAGCGGCCGGGACCGAAGGCGCGGTCCGTCAGGGCCAGGATCTGTTCATCCAGCCCGGCTGGCTCCAGGCCAACTACATACAGATCTTGCGCGCTGCCGCTGTCCAAGGGCATATCCGTCCGCTCTGCCTTGTCGCGATATTATGCCAAAACCGCTCAGCCTTTGGCATATCGCTCTGAAAAGAGGACGCGCAATAAGCGCAATCAGGCTTTGCGTCAAATCACATCCCATCGCGAAGTGTGACGGAAAACGGCTCAGCGATTCAGGAAGGCCGCAAAGGCGGCGGCCGCTTCCGGACTTTGCAACTGTTGGCGGAAGATTTCACCTTCGGCCCGGACGACCTGCCACAGGGCCTCCGGGTCACGCATCAGGCGCTTGGTATGCGCCAGCGAGGACGGCGATAAGCGGAGCAGTTTCGTCGCCATGTCTTCGGCGGTCTGCGTCAGGGCGCTGGCGTCCACCACGGCATTGACCAGGCCGAGCTGGTGCGCTTCGTCTGCCCCCATGGCATCGCCTGACGCCATCCAGGCAAAGGCCCGTGCATGGCCGATGCGCCGGGGCAGGAGCAGTGTCGAGCCGGCTTCGGGCACCAAACCGAGCTTGAGGAACGGCAGGCTGAGGCGTACGTCATCCGACACAACGGCCAGGTCGCAGTGCAGGAGAAGCGTAACGCCAATCCCCACAGCCTGCCCCTGCACGCCCGCGACAAGCGGTTTTTCGAAAAACGTCAGGGCGCGCAGGAAGCGGAAGACCGGCAGGTCGTCCAGCGCCACAGATTGAAAATCGCCCAGGCCTTGCGCGAAATCCAGGATGTCGTTGCCCGCGCAGAAATCGCCGCCTTCGGCGGTCATCACGACGGCGCGTACGGTATCATCCTTCCCTGCGCGAACGAGTCCCTCGGTGAGGTCCTCGTACATTGCCCGCGTTATGGCATTTTTCTTGGCCGGCCGGTTCAGCCGAAGACGCATGATGCCGGCGTCCGTGACACTTATGATATCGCCCATGCGTCGCTCCTGTTTTTTATCCAACCGAGCTACCTTAAATTGACGTGCACGGCAACCCTGACGCCGCGGCAGGTGGTCCGCTTAACGCACGCCACCTCCCAACTGTGACATCTTGCCTTGTGCTTGCCACATCCTGTAGATAATGGATGTTTGATAATAATAGCCGCCTGTGCCCGAACACGGCGGATTTACAGGTTTCGCGCAACTTTTATGAAAGTCGCCTCATGAATATCGCAAAATTTGCCGCCGCGCTGCGCATCCTGGGCCTGAGCCTGGGTGTAATCGCCGCTACGGCCAGCTTGACCGCCACGGCAGCGTACGCTCAGAACTCCGACGAGGAACGGCCCAATTCCCAAGCCAAGCCCAAGAAGGGCGCCGACGCCAAGGCGTCCTCCGAGTTCAAGATCGATCCGGAAAAGCAGAAAAAGGGTATCGCCGACGCCCCCGCCATCGTCGCCTCGGCCAAGATCGCCTGTGATCCGGTCAACGGCTATCCGCTGGGCGCGACCGAATACACCAAGCCCGACAATACCAAGGTCAAGGGAACGGTATACGAAATCGCGTGCAAGACGGGCCCGGGTTTCATGCTGACCGTCGTTTCGCCGACCGAAGTCTACCAGCCGTTCACCTGCACGCTGGCCGCCAAGATCCAGCAGTCGAAGCCCGACTCGATCGTCTGCGTGCTGCCCGAGAACAAGCCGCACTACAAGTGGCTGACGCCTGTCGTCCAGCCCTTCGTTCCGGGCTGCGAAGTCAGCAATGCCCGCGTGATCGGCTCGACCTCGACGGCGCCGCTGATCGATCGTTACGAAGTCGCCTGCGGCGCCAAGGCCGGCGGCATCGTCGACTATGCCCAGCTGGGTCAGACAGCTTCGACCGAATTCAAGGCCTGTATCCTTCAGGAAGGCACGTCGTCGGCCTGTACCTTCACGACCAAGGAGCAGATGGCTGACCCCCTGAAGCCTTTGGCGGCGACCGCCGACGCCAAGTGCCAGGTCAACAATGTCCGTTTCGTCGGCGTGACGACGGAAGGCAACGGCATCTACTACGAATTCGGCTGCTCCAA
>CAMLLA010000367.1 GCA_946480525.1 uncultured Asticcacaulis sp.
TAGGAATAGACGGCGCGTACGGCGTGGCCGACAGCCTCGTACTGCTGCTCTGGCGGCAGGTGGCTCTGGTCGTATTCCTGGCCGCCCTTGCGCGACTCCAGCAGGAAGCGAGCCAGCGCAATGTAGGCGTCGCCGCGTGGATGACCTTCCACGTCATTGACAAAGCGGCCAAAGCGCACCAGCGCCTGTTCCATCTCCTGGTGACCGTCGTACCAGTCCTTCTTGCCCGGGCCGATATTGGCGACCCAGCAGTCGGCCAGCTTCTTGGCGCCGTTGTAGAGGCGCAGGTCCTGGCCGTTGGTCAGGGTATAGTGGTTTATGGCCGACTCGATGAAATAGCCGGCGATATAACCTTCGTGGTCGGCGCGGTGTGCCGGATCCCAGCGCTCGTCCCAGGCGCCGGGCGCGGCCAAGGTCTTGGCGGTCTGCAGGTAGCCATCCGGTTCCTGCGCCGCCAGGATGATCGGGATCCAGCGGTCGATCGTTTCCCGCATCTTTTGCTGCGCAGCAATCATCTCGGCATCGCCCTTGGGATCGACCATCAGGGCGATACACATGGCTTCGACGTTCTGCAGTACCCAGGCATTGGAGAAGACATAGCCCTTGTGCGCGCCATGCGGCTCGCCACGGTTCTTCTTGGCCGCCTCGATGAAGTTGTCGATGCCGCCATTGCCGATCTTGAGATCGGTGCGTTCGCAATAGTCGATGACGTGCGGGATCCAGTTGACAATCAGAGCGCGGGCACGCGCGTTCCACAACGGATTGTCGATGGAATAGCTGCGGGTATAGACGACGTCGAGGCGCTTGGCCGGCGGCGCTTCCGTGGCGCGCAGTCGCAGTTTCGAGCTGTTGATCTTGCCGCCGGCATGGGCCGTCAATTCCAGGACATAGTCACCGGTGGCCGACACGGTCGCGGTCGTCGTGGCCGACAAAGCATCGGCAAAGGTCACCGTGCCCGGGCCCGACACCTTGCGCCACAGGACGCCGGCGTCCGCGCCTTCGGTCAGCCATTCGGCCTTGCCGGCCAGGTACGTCTTGCCGCCCAGAACGACGATCCGGTCGACTCCGGCGACGACGGCGGGCGCAAAGGCCGGCACCGGGCCGTGGCTCCACGCCTGCCATTCCAGAAGGCCGGTCGACAGCTTGCCGTCCGAGACGATCTCAAGGCGCAGCTTGTCCGTGGTTACGGCGTCGAACGTCGTGGTGAAGAAGGCGTCCTTGCCGAGGCCGTAGCCCTTGGCATTCTTGACCGGCACGAAGGCCTTGCCGTCCCAGTAGAGCAGCCGATAGGACTTGGGCAGGCCGACGCCCTGGCCATCCACCCAGAAATAGAGGTCGATCCTGTTGATCGTGACCGGCTGGCTCCAGTCGTACTGCACCCATTCGGTGCCGGTCTTCGGCCAGTTGCCGTACATGCCCTTTTCGACGTCGTTGGAATCGCGCGGCGTTGAGCCATCATTGAGCGCGATGACCTTGGTGTCGCCGGAATTATAGGAGGTAGACGGGACTGCGACCTTGGCCAGGTTCACCGGCTTGGCAACTTCGGCCCACGACGGCGCCGACCAGGTGGCGAAGGCCGCAGCGGCGGCGGCGCCCGACATGGCCGTGACCACGGAACGGCGGCTTACCCCGCAGTCACAGGCTTCGGACACGCAGGCGTGGCCGGTAAATGGGCGTCGGATCATGTCGGTCTCTCTCCAGAGTCTTTTCTTATTTACATTCCGCAGCGGCGGCTGCGCGCATCGGCCGGATCGATACGGGTTTTGCGCCGGGCGTCAGGGCTTCCCATTCCTGAACGCCAAATGCGGCGAAAGTCTTGCCGTCGGTCGAGGCGTCGAGCACGGCGCGCAGGCAGCGCGTCGTCACCGGCGCAAACGCCACATCGTTGAAGGTCTCAGGCGCATTGCCGTAAGCGCCTTCAGCCTTGACGGCGGCCCAGGCCGAGCCCGTCCAGTATTCCAGGTGCCAGGCCTTGGGCGGAGCGACACCGACACCGGAACCGACCGGCTGGTCGGCAAAGAACCACATACGCGAACCGTTGAGGGTGACGGGTTCGTCCCAACGGTACTCGATCCATTGCTGCTTGGGGTGGTTGCCGGTCCAGCTGCCCCAGTAGTCGGGCGGCAGCGGACTTGTGCGGACCTTACCGTCTTTCAGTGCGCCCAGCCAGTACTGCACCGGCACGGGTTCGTTGGACGACGCGGCTGTGGCGGCCGGCGCGGCATTGCGTTGCGGCGATGTCACGGCGGGTGCGGCCGGCGTCGTCACCACCTTCCTGATGGCGGCGGGTGTTACGCTGTCGTCCCACAGGACTTCATCGACGGCGACGCTGCGGCGGAAGTGGCCGCCGGCCTTGGCGTCGGCCGTGTGATAGGCGATATACCATTTGTCCTTATACTGAACGATGCCTGGGTGCGAGGTCGTGGACGACACCGGATCGAGCAGGACGCCGCGATAGGTCCATGGCCCCAGAGGCGACTTGGCCGTGCCATAGGCGATGCAGGCATAGTAGACCGCCTGGGTGCATTCCGACGTCGGCCCCGCCTTGTTGCCGGCGTAGGCCATGTAGTAGGTGCCGTTGCGCTTGAAGATCCAGGGCGCTTCGAAAAAGCCGGTCAGCGTGGTGACGTCGACAATATTGCCCTTGAAGGTCACCATGTCCTTTTCAAGCTCGACGCCCTTGAGGCGACCGAACGTGCCCCAGTACATGTAGACGCGGCCGTCGTCGTCGACGATCACGGTCGGGTCGATGTTCTGGATGGTATTGGCGACCGGCCAGGACTGCGAAACGACGGGGCCCTTGGGGTGGGCATCTATCCACGGACCTATCGGGGTATCAGACACCGCCACGCCGATAGCGAAGCCGTCCTTATTGGGCGACCCCTCCTGCATCACCGGCGCATAGAGGTAATATTTTTTATCCGGACCCTGAACGATCTGCGCGGCATAGGCGCGGCCGGGCGTCGCCCATTTGAAGACGTCATCGGGTTTGATGAAGTGCGGATAGTGGGTCCAGTCGCCGGATGCCGGATCGTCCGTCACCAGCATCTGCCATTCCGGCATGATGAAGTCGTTGACGCCGTCTTCGGCCATGTCGCGGCCGGTCAGGATGTAGAGCTTGCCGTCGGCCACCAGCGGCGCCGGATCAGTCGTGTAGTCGGCGCCATCCGACAGGATCGGATTGTGCGCCGCATGGACCTTATGGCTTTCCAGCGTCGGCTGGGCGGTCGCCGTCGCACAGGCGGCAAGTAACGGCAGCAGGGCGGCGATATAGAGACTACGCATGGTTACGTCTTGCTGACGGCTGCGGTGAACAGACGCACCCCAAAGACCGGACCGGCCGTCTTGCCTTCCTGAGCGTTGAACTTGACGGTGACCTTGGACTTGCCCTGGGTTAGTGAGATCGGGATCGGATAGTCGACATCGACCCAGGCGCCGGGCTGGCGGCCCGACAAGCGTTCATGGGCGATGACCGTGCCGTCGATCTCGATCGTGAAGCTGCGGTTGAATTCCGACCCCCAGTAGGTGGCCTGAAGCACCAGCGGGCCGGCTTCCTTGCCGTCCTTCTTCACGTTCATCTCGAAGGAGAACCAGCCGCCGGTACGTGCGTCGCGGCCATTGCGGTTGCGGTAGACGACCGGGTACGAGTTTCCAAAGGTCTGGAGGTTGTGGTCGCGCTCGGGCTGCATCTCGCCAAGGTGCATATTGTCCACGGAACGGGTTGCCAGTTCTTTCAGGCGTTCCTGTTCGGCGCGATAGGCGACCTGGGCCTGCGCCCACTCGGCGTCGTTATAGCGGTTGAAATAGACCGCCGTGCGGCGTTCATACTGCGCATAGAATGGCCGGAAGGTCATGTCGCCGGGGCGGCCGATGCCATTCGACTTGTAGACCGCCTCTTCGACCGAGACGGGCGTGAACGACCCGAGCAGGTCGGCGCCGACCAGGGCCGGGGCATCGCCTTCCCACGGCTGGTCCGAAGCGCCGAGATCGGCGGCCAGGACCATCGGGCCGCGTAAAAGCGCCACGACCTTGTCATTGCCAGCCGTGCCCTCAAACCGCAGATCGAGCGGCAGGTCGAGCGTCACCACATCGCCCGCCTTCCACTTGCGGCGGATCAGGGCATAGCCCTTGTCGGCTTTCGCCAGC
>CAMLLA010000368.1 GCA_946480525.1 uncultured Asticcacaulis sp.
GGAGGTCAGGGCGGCGTTCAGGGCTGGGAAATAGTATCGGCCGCTTGTCCGCATAAAGTCTGCTGACAGATATGTGTCAGTGCATGTGACATATTTCATGCGGCTTCGCAGGAAATATTTTCATAACGGCGGTTTGCTGTACTTCCCGTGAGGCGAGTTTAGTGGCAAGTTAAGTCTTGCGGTGCAATATACCCATCTTTGGTGCATAGGGGTATGCTGCATCCTATAGGCGTGCGGCGCGTTTTTCATGGGTTTTTCGACGGCCGCGGGCCGTTCGTGATCAAACCCATGCGGATTGATAACGAAAAAACTGGGATCGATTGGTATGTTCATGGGGTTGACGAAGGGCAAGGGCCCGCTGATGGCGGCTGGTCTTTGCATGGCGCTTGCGGGCGTCCTGACAGGGTGCGAACACAAGGATGAGGCCAAGGCCAAGTCGGTTCCACCGGCCAATACCACGCTCGTGAACTATGTCACGGTCGGTCAGGATGTCGCGCCGGTCACGGTCAGCGGGTCCGGAACCGTCAGCGCGTGGCAGGAAGTGCCGATTGGCGCGGAAACGGGCGGGCTTACGGCCGTCGCCCTGCTGGTCGATGAAGGCCAGAGCGTTGCCAAGGGCCAGCCTCTGCTGCGTATGAACGACGTCCTCCTCCAGGCCCAGGTGCGCCAGGCCAAGGCCTCCGCCGATCAGGCGCAAAAGGCCTATGCACGCGCCAAGGAACTCTACGACAAGCAGTATCTGTCGGCGGCGGCGCTGGACCAGGCTTTCGCCAACCAGGAAACGACCGCGGCGGCTCTGGCCACCGCGCAGACCCAGTTGTCGCTGGCCACCGTGCGCGCGCCCATCGCCGGCGTCATTTCTTCGCGCAAGGCCGTACTGGGCCAGGTGATCCAGCCCGGCGCCGAGCTGTTCCGCATCGTGCGCGACGGCCGCATCGAACTGAACATGGAAGTCGTCGAAAGCGAACTGAGCATGGTCAAGGCCGGCATGCCGGCGACCGTGACGACGGCCACAACGGGCGCCGTCACCGGCACCGTCCGTATCGTCACGCCGATGGTCGACCCGGCCACGCGCCTGGGCTATGCCCGTATTTCGGTCCCGTGGTCTTCGGGCCTGCGTCCCGGCATGTTCGCCAACGGCCAGGTCAATGTCGGCTCTCAGAGTGTAACGACCGTACCGCAGGTCGCTGTCGTCTACTCGGAAAACGCGCCTGGAGTCTTTGTCGTCGGCGCCGACGGCAAGGCCCATCGCCGCAAGGTCGTCCTGGGTGGCCAGGCCGGCAAGAATGTCATCGTTCGCGAAGGCCTTCAGCCGGGCGACCGCATCGTCACGACCGGCGCAGGCTTCCTGAACGACGGGGACCGCGTGAAGCTTCAGGCCGCCAAGGCGCCTGCTGGCGCTGCGGGAGCGTAAGGTCATGTCGGAACACGGCGATCACTACGAACGCGCCGCGAAAGCGGCCACCAGCGGCTTCCAGATATCTTCCTGGTCGATCCGTAACCCGATCCCGACCATCGTCTTCTTCCTGGTGATGACCATAGCCGGCATCATGGGATACAATTCGATGCGCGTGAACAACTGGCCCGACGTCGACTTCCCCATGGTCGTCGTCACCGTCATCCGCTCGGGTGCGGCGCCGACCGAACTGGAAAACCAGGTCACGCGCATCGTCGAAGACTCGGTGGCCGGCCTTGGCGGCGTGCGTCACAGCCAGTCCTATGTCAACGAAGGCGCATCGACCACGGTCGTGACCTTCCAGTTGGGCGTCGACCTTGAAAAGGCGACCAATGACGTCCGCAACGCCGTTGCCGGCGTACGCGGTAACCTGCCGGCCGACGTCCAGGACCCGATCGTCTCCCGCGTTGAAAACGCGCAGGGCCAGGCGCTTCTGACCTATGTCATCCGCGCCGACAACATGACGCCGGAACAGCTTAGCTGGTACGTCGACAACGACGTCGCCAAGCGTGTCCTGGCGGTCAAGGGCGTGTCGCAACTGAACCGCAAGGGCGGCGTCAACCGTGAAATCCGCATCGAACTCGATCCGGCCAAGCTGGCCGCTCAGGGCGTCACGGCGGCGGCGATTTCGAACCAGTTGCGTTCGGAAAACGTCAACATGCCGGGCGGCCGCTTTAATGCGGGGACGACCGAGCAGAACATCCGCACCGTCGGTGGCGCCAACAGCGTCGCCGAGCTGTCGGAACGCCGCATCGCGCTGCCGAATGGTTCCAGTATCCGTCTCGGTGATCTGGGCACCGTCGTTGATTCCTGGTCCGAGCCACGTGCCCGTGCGCGCTACAACGGCGAGGAAGTCGTTGGTTTCGACATCCAGCGGACGCGCGGCACCTCTGAGGCCCATGTGGCCAAGCAGGTCCGCGAAGTCATCGCCAAGCTGAAGGCGGAAAACAAGAACCTGCGCATCGAGCAGGTGGCATCGTCGGTCGACGAGGTGAATCAAAGCTTCGCCTCCTCGATGGAAGCCCTGCTGATCGGCGCGCTCCTGGCCGTATTCGTCGTCTGGCTCTTCCTGCGCGATTGGCGGGCGACCTTCGTGTCGGCCATGGCCATGCCCATGTCGCTTCTGCCGACCTTCTTCGTCATGTGGGCGACGAACCAGTCCTTCAACGTCGTGACGTTGCTGGCGCTGGCATTGACCGTCGGTATCCTGGTTGACGATGCGATCGTGGAAATCGAGAATATCGTCCGCCACATCCGTGAAGGCAAGCCGCCGTACCAGGCCGCCATCGAGGCCGCCGACGAAATCGGCCTTGCCGTTGTGGCGACCACCGCGACCCTGATCGCCGTCTTCGCGCCGACCGGTTTCATGCCGGGCATTGTCGGTCAGTTCTTCAAGAGCTTCGCCATTGCCTGTTGCGTCAGCGTCTTCTTCTCGCTGGTCGTGGCGCGGACCCTGACGCCGCTCATGGGTGCGTATCTGCTGCGCGACCATGGCCACAAGAACAAGGAAGACAAGCCGTTCTGGATGGACAGCTACCTGAAGACACTGCGCTGGTCGCTGCGTCACAAGTGGATCGTCGTCGTACTCAGCTTCGGCTTCTTTGCCAGCTCGATCGCGCTTCTGGTCATGATCCCCAGCGACAATATCCCGGCCGGTGACGTGTCGATGTCGGTGATGAACGTCGCGCTTCCGCCAGGCTCGACGCTTCAGGAAACCGACGATGCCGTGAAGCGGCTGAGCGCGGACCTGCAAAAACGTCCTGAGGTCGTCGGCACGTTTGCGACCATGGAGATGGAAAAGGCGACGATCATCGCCAACCTGGTGCCGCAGGACAAGCGCGACCTCAGCCAGTCGGAGTTCGAGCAGACCGTCTCGAAGACGTTTGGCAATTATCCGGGAGTCCACGCCAGCTTCGGTTCCGAAGGTGGAGGGGGGACAGGCGTCGCCTACATTCTCGTGTCGGAAAATGCCCAGTCTCTGACGCACGCCGCAGTTCGGCTCCAGCAGGAAATGGCTGGTCTGCCGGAATTGACCAATGTGTCCTCCGAAGACAACCTGACCCGGCCGGAAATCGTCATTGCGCCCAAGCCTGAACAGGCAGCCTTGCTGGGCGTGTCGACGGCGGACATCAGCTCGGCCGCCCGCGTCGCGACCATGGGCGATATCGACCAGATCCTGGCCAAGTACAATGAAGGCGACCGCCAGATTCCGATTCGCGTCATGCTAAAATCGGACGCGCGGGCCGAGGTCACCAACCTGTCGAACATGATGGTGCCAACCCGGGCGGGAACCTCGGTTCCGCTGAGCGCCGTGGCGGACATCCGTTTCGGCGCCGGTCCGATCCAGATAAACCGCCTCGACCGCGTGCGGTCGGCGACCGTCAAGGCCGACCTCAATGGGGTGCCGACCGGCGTTGCCGACAAGGCGGTCGAGAACACCCAGGTCATGAAGGATATCAAGGCGGGCATGAAAAATCCGGACGCGGCGAAATATCCGGGCGTCCGGGTCCAGGTCAATCCAAACGTCGAAGACTTCGCGGACATGGGCAAGAACTTCATGATCGCCATTCTGACCGGCATCGGTCTGATGTATGTCGTGCTGGTTCTTCTGTTCGGTTCGTTCAGCCACCCGCTGACCATTATCCTGGCCCTGCCGCTGAGCTTTGGCGGTGCGTTCAT
>CAMLLA010000369.1 GCA_946480525.1 uncultured Asticcacaulis sp.
TTTTGGTTCGCCGCACGACACGCCAGTCGAAGGTCATGGAGTCAGCTATGGAAAAGGAGATAGGGGACGTCGCGCCCCGGGTCCGGCCCATCCGCGCTCCTGGTCCTGACGATCGCCTGTTCGCGCGACGGTTCCTCAGCCCACGCGAGTCCGACCTGAAGCGCTTCAAGGGGCTCTTCGGTTATTTTGTCGACGGATTTGTGCGTCACGCGGCGCCCGGGTTTTCACGGATCCATTATCCCGGCATGCCAAGCATTCGGGGCCACAGCATAACCGGCCTCGAAGGCTTTGCCCGCACCGCACCGCTTCTGGCGGCGTGGCTGCATTCCGGCCGTGAGCCGAAGCCCGGCGGGCGCGACCTGGCGGCCATGCTTCGCGAAGGGATATTGCTGGGCACAAGGCGCGGCGGGCTGGGCTATTGGGGCGACATAACGGACAACGACCAGCGCATGGTGGAAGCCGCCGACGTCGCGCGCACGCTGTGGCTCAGCCGGTCTTATCTTTGGGACCGGTGGGGCGAGGCCGACAAGGCGCAGGTCGCTGGCTGGCTCTTGCAGGTGAACACCTCACGGATCCGGGTTCGCAACAACTGGCTGCTGTTCCCTGAGATCGTGAATGCGGCCTTGAACGCCCTTGGCTGGCCGGCGCCGGACGGATTTGAAAACTATCGCGAATTCAAGGCGCTGCACTATCGCGGCCACGGCTGGTTCTTCGATATTCCGGAAGGCATCGACTTTTACAATTGCTGGGGTATCAGCTACGATCTGTACTGGCTCGATTGTCTGGCGCCGCACCTTGACCGGCCTTTTCTAACCGAAGCGATCCGCCAGTCGGCCGATCTGACGGCCCACCTGGTGTCGCCACGCGGCGTACCGATCATGGGGCGCAGCGTGTGCTACCGGACGGCCGTGCCCGTGCCGGGCGTGGCCGCCGCGCATCTGTGGCCGGACGGCGAATGGCCGGGCCTGGCCAGGCGCGCGATGACCGCCGTCTGGGACTACTTTGTCCGCCGTGGCCTCCTTACCGACGGCACCATGACCATGGGCTACTGGGGGAACGATCCGCGTCTCATCGATGCCTATACCGGACCGGGGAGCAATCACTGGGGCCTGCGGAGCCTGGTCCTGGCTCTGATGTGTCCGGACGACGCGCCGATCTGGCGCGATAAGTCAGCGCGTCTGCCGGTCGAGACACGTAACTACGACCTTCGGCTGCCCGCATTGGGATGGATCGTCACCGGTGACAGGGCGTCGCAGGACATAGCCATTACGATCCCTGGCAACCACCGCGCGGCGCTCCGGCTGGAAGCCATGACACTGGCGGACAGTCTGGCGGAAATCGAAACCCAGGCGCCACACCGGCCGAAGAACCACGCGGCGAAGTATCTGGCCAGGACCTATCGCGCGATCCGGCCGTTTATGGCTGCGCCTTAATCCGCGAACTCAAGCCCTTCCACGAAAGGGCCGACCTTGATGTCGCCTTCGGCAGCCGCACGAACGGGCTTGCCGGCGATGGTCAGGGTCTCGATCCGGACGTTTTTAACAGCCGTATCCGGCCCCAGCCCGGCGACAACCGAGGCGCTCGGCATGCCGTCCCCGGTGAAGGAGATATTTTTGAACGTCACATTCTCCACCCCCCGTCCCGGCGCCGTGTTGTAGCGGGGGCTCCTGCCGGCGACGACGTGGATGAGCTTGCCTTCCTCGATGCGCTCGACACGAATGTTGGAAAAGGAGATATCGCGTATCTTCGTCGAGTCGCCGGAAAATATCGCCATGGCGCCTTCCCAGGGCTCGTCGTCCTCGTCGAGGTTAAGGACATCGATATTGTCGAAGGACACGTCGCGGATCGTGCGCGGATTGGCGTTGTCACCGAAATGGCCGACATACATGGAATGGGCAATATCGTTCCAGAAGGTCGAGTTGGTCACACGGATATCGTAGGTGTCGTGGGACTCGACCGACGGCGCCGTGTCCGTCTTGGTCGCGCAGATCGGGCAATCGTTGACGGCATAGACGACGACGGCATCATCGGAGGTGCGCAGGTAAGCCTTGTCGACGAACACGTGCTGTGAGGTCGATATCCCGAAGCCGTCCGACCACTTTCCTGAGGTGAAACCGGTCAGGCCATCGAGCTTTACATTCACGGAATGACGGATGTTGGAGACGCGCGCCGCGGCCTCCTTTTCGTCATTCACGACAATAAGGTCTTGCAGCAAGATATTGCGCGACCCGTCGATTTCGATGGCACGGCCACTGTTGTAAATGAGGCCGCGGCCCATGATGCGCACATTCTCGACGCCCCTGAGATCGAAATTGCCGTTCAGGATGGCGCCACCATCAAGGTAGACGGTCTCGCCCGATCGCGGCCGGAATATCCTGCCGCCATCGTCCGGTGCGTGGAGGCCGGGGCCATAGTAACGGACAGCATCGCCTTGCGGCCTCGATGGCGGAGGCGCGCCCGCCAGTATGTGCAGATTGTGCAGGCGGTCATCGTCGAACTGAAGCGAAAAGCGAAGCGGACGATCCAGTGTGAAACTGACAATCTTGCCTTTGCGGGCAAGCTTCAGGGCCGGCTGGCGGGGAAGGACGTCGGTCGTTTGAAAGGCGCCGTTATTCAGCTGGACCTCTACTTCCACCTTTCCGGTAAAGTCGAAATAAACCATGGAGGCGTCCTGCGCCTTGTCGTGATCGACGCGAATATTATACTCGTAAAGGTCCTGCCATTCGCCGCCTGGCGAGCGGGCGCGGACGGTGAAGGTGTCGTTGTGCGCGGCATAGACCATGGGGACGGGCGGGGCGGCATAGACCCTGAGCGTGTCCGCTCCGGCATGCTGCGCCAGACACGCCGTCACGGCCGATACGGCTATGGCGGAGACGATGTGGCTCATTGGCTCTCCCCCATATAGACGACGACCGTTGAGCCGGGCCGGACGGTCAGCGAGGCGGCTTGCGGCAAAACGGCCTTGCCGGTGACAAGCTCCTTCGCCGGGGCGGTGCGCTTCGGCAGCATCACGTCAAAGCTCTTGTCTGAGGACGCATTGATGGCGAGGAAGTAGGGGCCGTAGGTCAGCTGGTAAAGGTCGGCGCGGCCGGCATAGGGGCTGTCTTCGCCGGGGACGTAGAGCGCGCCTTCGGGCAGTTTCGCCACGGGATCCTGTTCGCCGGCCGTCCAGACATCACCGTCGTCGGGATATTTGACGGTGAAGCGCGTGCCGTTGATATGGGGATTGTTCGGGCGCGTGAAGTAGAGACCGCTGGGTTCAAACTCCTGACGGTCAAGCGCCACGGTCGCTATCCGGTCGGTTTCGGGAGTGATGTAGTGCACCCGGCCGACGCCGTTGATGCCGTAGTTCGCGCGCCAGTACAGCGACGCATACAGTATGTCCTTGCCGTTCTTCAGGGCGACCAGGCCATTTTCCTCGTCGCTAAAGACGAAGTCCGGCTGATCCGCCGACATGGGCAGCTTGTACGGCTCGGGCGGTGCCTTGCGGATGGCTTCGTATTCGTCGATGAAGTCGACCAGGCCGATCGTCGCCCGCAAGGTCTTCGTGGTCATCATGTGTTCGACGCTCGAAAAGAGCTGATTGTCGGCGATCTGCTGCTGGGCGTAGCCGATCAGCTTCGGATCTCCAGTCGCCACGGCAACCTGAAGCGGGGAGGCGTCCCACGACGGGCGCTGGCCGTAGATGACATCGCCGGGATAGTACATGTCGCGCCACCCGATGCCGGTTTCCAGACGCATCGACTTGAAGCCGGCTTCGTCGCTGTGCGGCACGCGGAAGACGCCGCGCGCCTGGGCCAGCTTCACCAGTTGCTCGCGAATCTTGAGGTCGCCCGGCTGGCCCTTGGCGGGCCGTGTTGCATCATAGATTTCCGCCATCCAGTCCAGCACTTCGCCATAACCGCCGACATAGCCGAGTTCCTTCGTCAGCCCCTTCTTCGTGGTCTCATAATAGTTGCGCGGCACCGAGAATTTCGCGTCGCCTTCCGATGCGGCATAGGTCGGCTCGCCGCGGTCGTTCAGGCTTCCGCTCCATGGCAGCAGGCCTATGGATTCGTAGAAGAAGGGCAGAAGCTTTTCACGCGGCTCGGCCTTATGGCTGCCGATGGCGATCA
>CAMLLA010000370.1 GCA_946480525.1 uncultured Asticcacaulis sp.
CGTGCCGAAGTCGCTGATCCAGCGGTCCTGGGAAGCCGCCATGGCCGTCAAGGACGTCGCCTCGGTCTATGTCGCGACCGATGACGACCGCATCCGCGAGGCCGCCGAAGCCTTCGGCGCCAAGGTGGTCATGACGTCGGAAGACTGCGCCAATGGCACCGAGCGCCTGGCCGACGCGCTGAACAATCTGGGCGAAACCGCCGACCTCTATGTCAATCTTCAGGGTGATGCGCCTTTGACGCCGGCCTGGTTTGTCGAAGACCTGATCCGCGAGATGAAGGCCAATCCGGACGTGCAGATGGCGACGCCGGTCCTGCGCTGCGATCACCAGACTCACGCCAATTTCGTCGAGGATCGCCTGAATGGCAGGGTCGGCGGCACAACGGTCGTCTTCGATCGCCATATGAACGCCCTCTATTTTTCCAAGGAAGTCATTCCTTATACAGGCCGCAGCTACGGCCCCGAAGATGTCGTTCCAGTCTTCCACCATGTCGGCGTCTATGCCTATCGTCCGGAAGCCCTCAAGGCCTATGGGTCCTGGCCGGTCGGACCGCTGGAAACATTGGAAGGCCTCGAGCAACTGCGCTTCCTTGAAAACGGCATGCCTATCCGCTGCGTCGAAGTCGACGGCCAGGGCCGCGTCTTCTGGGAACTGAACAACCCCGTCGACGTCGCCAGAATTGAAAGTGTAATCTAGTAGAAAGACCCCTCACCCTAGCCCTCTCCCCTTGAAAGGGGCGAGGGGATTGGAGCGCTTTACCGTCCCCTCTCCCCAGCCTCGCCGGCAGGCAAGAGGGGAGAGGGTTAGGGTGAGGGGTTGCTGGCCGCGAACCACGACGGCCGACAGTGAAAGAGACCATCATGATCCAACCCCAGCACGTCAAAACCCGCATCGTCGAAATCGGCAATATCAAGGTCGGCGGCGACGAGCCCTTCGCCCTGATCGCCGGCCCGTGCCAGATCGAAAGCCTCGAGCACGCCCTGATGATGGCCGAAAAGATCGCCGAGGCCTGTGCGCCAACGGGCACCAAGTTCATTTACAAGTCGAGCTACGACAAGGCCAACCGCTCGTCGATCGGGACGGCGCGAGGCATCGGCATCGAGGAGGGCCTCGATATCCTGGCAGCTGTCCGCGACACGTTCGGCTGCCCGGTTCTGACCGATGTCCATGCCGCCGATCAGTGCGAACCGGTCGGCAAGGTGGTCGATGTCGTGCAGATCCCGGCCTTCCTGTGCCGTCAGACCGATCTGCTGTTAGCGGCCGGCGCCACCGGCAAGGCGATCAATGTCAAGAAGGGCCAGTTCCTGGCGCCCTGGGACATGCAGAACGTCGCCAGGAAGATCGCTTCGACCGGCAATGAGAAGATCCTGCTGTGCGATCGCGGCACGTCGTTCGGCTACAATACGCTGGTGACCGATTTCCGCGGCCTGCCGATCATGGCGCAGACGGGCTATCCGATCGTATTCGACGCGACCCACAGCGTGCAGCAGCCGGGCGGCCAGGGCACGACCTCGGGCGGCCAGCGCGAGTTTGCGCCGATCCTGGCGCGGGCGGCCTGTGCGGTCGGGGTGTCGGCGGTGTTTATCGAAACGCACCAGGACCCGGATCATGCGCCGTCGGACGGCCCGAACATGATCTATATCGACCAGATGCAGGAACTGATCGGGACGCTGAGAGCGTTCGATGATTTGGCCAAGGGCAAATAAACTTATGGGGTTTGGGGCCTGAGGCCCCAAGTCTTCCTAATCCAAGAGAAAAGCCCCGCCCCAAAAGGGCGAGGGCTTTTTCTTTTGGAATAAGAAAGGTTTGTGGGGTCGCGGACCCCAAACCCCATAAGTTATCTTTCTTCGACAAACGCCCGAAACGCCTCAGCATAGTCCGGGTGCCAGCGCGACAGCGGCGGGCGGTTTTCGATAATGTCGCCGATCGCCCAGGCCATACGCTTTTTATCCAAAGCACGCGGCACATCATTGTCCGGACAGAGAATATAGAAGTCGCCCCGGCCGACGCTGTCGACCATGAAGTCGACCGTCTGTTCCGCCGTCCAGGCGCCGGCAGGCTTTTCCGTCTGGCCGCGCGCCGTCATCCCAGTCCACACAAACCCCGGGATCAGCAGATGCGCCGTCACCGATGGATTGGCGCCATTGCGCAGCTCATGTTGCAGCGCCTCGGTAAACACCTTTACCCCTGCCTTTGACACATTATAGGCCGGGTCCCCGGGCGGCGTCGTAATCCCCTGTTTCGAGCCGGTATTGATGACCAGGCCCGGCTTGCCGCGCGCCACCATGTGCGGAACAAAGGCCTGCGTGCCGTGCACCACGCCCCACAGATTGGCGCCCAGCACCTTTTGCCAGTTCGCCGGATCGAGCACGCTTGAACCCGGCCCGATGGCGGCATTGTTCATCAGCACATCGACGTCACGCACCGTCCTGGCCAGCCCCGCCACGGCATCGGCGTCGCTGACATCGGCCTCGATGGCGCGAATATGACTGTCCGTGGCGCCATCATGGATCAGGGTGCGTACCGCCGCCTCCAGCCGGTCGCTGCCAAGGTCGACGAGTACGACATTGAGCCCAAGACTTGCGAACCGCCGCGCCGCCGCCAGACCTATCCCCGAAGCGGCTCCGGTGATAAGTGCGGTGTTCCGGGGTTGCAGCGCGGGATGGGTCATGTCTGCCTCCGTATCGAATCCTGATAGGGTCACGGACTACAGCGGGCTTACGCGTAAAAGCAATATCTGAAACATGGACTGGCATATGAAACCGCATATCTTGCGAACGACCCTTTTTGCGCTCGGTTTTGCGGCAGGCCCTTTCACCGCCTTCGCTGAGGAAGGCGAGGTAGTCATCCGCGCCAATCGCCTCAGCGCCTATCGCGGCGACGCGGCATTTGCCGTTACGGATCTCGGTCAGGACGCCCTGCAACGCACTGGCCTCGACCAGGCCCTGAAGCGTGAAACACAAGCCTCCCTGTTCCGCCGCCAGTCGAGCCTGACCGCCAACCCCACCATCCAGGGTATATCCTTACGCGCCATCGGTCCGTCGGGCGCCGGCCGCGCCCTAGTAACGCTTGATGGCGTGCCGCAGAACGATCCGTTCGGCGGCTGGGTGATCTGGGCCGCCCTGCCGCAGGACGCCATCGACGGCGTACACGTTTTGAAAGGCGCAGGGGGCGGCGCTTACGGGGCCGGCGCCCTGACCGGCGTAATCGACCTGTCATTGGCGCCCGCACGTGGCACACACTATGGCCGCGTACGCGCAGGCGAGGACGAAAACTGGCTGGTCGCCGGTGGCTTGGGGCTGGGGGATGTCGCCGTCCATTACTCCGCCCGCAATCTCAATGGCGACACGGCCGTGCGCGTCCCGCAGGCGGGCGCGGCCGATGGTCCGGTCACCGGCCGCGACAGCACCTGGCTGGCCAATGGCAGCTTCGACCTCTGCGACGGCTGCGGGACCCTGAGCCTTCTCGCCGGCGCCTATGAAAGCCGCCGCGATACAGGCCTGGTCGGCGCCACCGCCACCTCGACCGGTGCGCAATTGGCGGTCAGCCTGACCAAACAGCCGACCCCCGAAGCCCTGGGGTGGAGGCTCCAGGCGTGGCATCGCGACTCTGGTCTTAGCAATCGTTCGGTCGCGGTCGCTGCCGGCCGCACCGGCACCAGCACGGCCGCCGACCAGGTAAAGACCCCCGCTACCGGTGACGGCATCAATGCCGCGCTCCGCCATCAAAGCGGCGGTACCGAATGGGAAGTCGGCTTCGACGCGCGCGTTACCGAAGGCCAATCGCGCGAATTCTATCGCTATATGTCGGGTGCTCCGACGCGCTACCGTGTCGCCGGCGGCAAGACCACGCTGGCCGGTCTCTATGGCGAAGGTTCGCGCAACCAAGGCCCGTGGACCCTGGCCGCCGCATTGCGCGCAGATACCTGGAAGGCATCGGACGCCCACCGCACCGAAATCGATACAGCCACCGGCTTATCCACCCTGCAACTCAATCCGGCCGACAAGCAGGAAAGCGTGCTGTCGGCGCGGCTGGGCGTAGCCTACGCATTCGATCGCGTTATCGCCCGCGTCGCTGCCTATAATG
>CAMLLA010000371.1 GCA_946480525.1 uncultured Asticcacaulis sp.
CCGAAGCGGTTCTTGACCGTGCGCAGGATGCGGTAGTGGTGGCCGCCTTCGCCCTCGAAATAGAGCACGGCGTCGACCATGTGCTCGACGACGCGCGGGCCGGCGATCTGGCCTTCCTTGGTGACGTGGCCGACCAGAATGACCGAGGTCCCCTTCTTCTTGGCCAGCCGCACCAGTTCGCCGGCGCAGGCGCGGACCTGCGACACTGATCCTTGCGCGGCTTCGACGGCGTCGCTCCACAGGGTCTGGATCGAATCGATGACGACGAGGTCGAACTGTTCACGCTTCAGGGCTTCGAGTATGGCGCGCAAGCCGGTTTCTGCGGCCAGGTCGACCGGCGCCTTCGACAGGCCCATGCGGGCGGCACGGCCCCTGATCTGTTCGACGGCTTCTTCACCGGAGATATAGGCGATGCGCAGGCCCTGCATGGCGGCGCTGGCAGTGACCTGAAGCAGCAGGGTCGACTTGCCGACCCCAGGGTCGCCGGCGATCAGGATGGCCGAGCCCGGCACGACCCCGCCACCGCAGACGCGGTCGAACTCGGCCACGCCGGTGATCATGCGGGCGGGCGCTTCGTCCACGCTGTCAAGGGTTTCGAACTGCAGCTTATTTAAGCGCGAGATCTTGCCGGTCTCGGGCTTCAGGCCGCCCGGCGGCGTCGAAAAGGTCTCCTGGACCAGCGTATTCCAGGCATTGCACCCTGTGCACTGGCCCGCCCATTTGCTGTGGACGCTCCCGCAGGACTGGCAGACATAGGAGATGTGGTCACGGGCCATGGATGGTCTTTCGCAGATTTATGTTCTGCATATGTTCCCGTTTGTCCGTGCTGTCAAGACCCGAGATAGTGGCGTGGCACGCGTGCGGCGATGCGCGTCAGAAGCTCGTAGGCAATGGTGCCTGAGTGCGCGGCGACCTCATCGATATTCTGGCGCGCTCCAAGAATTTCGACCCAGTCATTGGTGGTCACGTCGAGACCTGTGACATCCACGCAGCACAGATCCATGGAAATCCGTCCCGTCAATGGTTGCTGCTGATGCAGGACGTGGGCGAATCCCTTGCGGGCGAAACTGCGCATCAGCCCGTCGGCATAACCGACCCCCAGCGTGGCGATGCGCATGTCCGACCTTGCGGCGAAGGTCGCGCCATAGCCGATGGTTTCGCCGGCGCGGACGTCGCGAACCTGAAGGACGCGCGCCGACAGCGTCGCGACAGCGCGGATGCGCGGCGTTGCCTGGCCGAACGGGCCGCCGCCATAGAGGCAGATGCCCGGCCGCGTCAGGTCGAAAGTATAGTCGGGCCCTAGAAAATGCCCGGCGCTGTTGGCCAGCGATGCCGGAACACCGGAAAACTGCGCGATCACGGCGCGGAAAGCCGTCAATTGTTGCATATTCATCGGATGACCGGCCTCATCAGCGCAGGCGAGATGGCTCATGATCAAGGTCAGGTCGTGCGCACCACGATCGGGGAGGGCGGGAATCTCTTCCAGGCGGATGCCCAGCCGGTTCATGCCGGTGTCGACGTGCAGGGCGGCCTTGATGCCGACTGGGCCTTCAATCCATTGTTGATACTGGGCGGGGGTGTTGAGCACGGGCCGCAGATCGTGGACGGCAAAGGCCACCGGATCGCTCAGGCCATCGAGGACATAGATGACCGGACCGCCGGCCAGAATACCGCGCAGGGCGATGCCTTCTTCCAGGCGGGCAACAAAGAATGTTCTAGCCCCATGCTTGACGAGATGTGGCGCCACGCCGGCGCAACCCAGCCCATAGGCGTCAGCCTTGACGACCGGCGCAACCTCGGCGCTGCCTGCCCGCTTTTGGAGCGTGCGGTAATTGGCCAGCAAGGCACTCAGGTCGACATCGAGACGCGCAGTGGAAGAGTCGGAAAGCATAGGATTGCGCTACCACGCGGAACCGAACCACAGAAGGATTTTTATTTGGGAGGCGTGTCTTTCGTCACAATCGAAGACAAGGCCTCAAAACCTTTGGCTGTCATGTCGGGTTGGTGGTCGGCAAAGCGTTGGTCGAATTGGCTTTCCCAAGGAAAGCGACCCTCCGGATCCGGCCAGAACAATTGAATCACCGGGAAGTCGTCGGTCTCATAAAACCAGTTCGCAGTCAGAAGATACGCGTTATTGGCTTCGCGGCGTCCAGGCGACAGAACAATCGGAAGATTGCCCATGTGAGACAGCGGTTGATCAAAAGGCAAATTAATCCCGTGGTTTATCTGATCAAACACATCTGGAAAAAGAGCCGCGCAGGCCTCTCTCGGTAAGCCGAACGTGATGATCTCCGGAAAGTTCAGCGTTTTCCAGAGACCGGTCGTGAAGGAAAACGAGTCCGAAGACGACTGCCCGTCGTCGGAGACATAGGTGAAGAAGAAACCGTGTTTCTGTATGGTCTTGACGACGTCCCATTCGTACCTTGAGCAATCCTTTTTGGATTTCCCAAGGATCGTCTCGTCCTTGCCGCCAAACAGGTTTCCAAACATCTCTACCTACTCGTTATCATAGCTGGCGTAGCGTTCCGGATTGGCCAGGTTGCCGAAGCGCGTATAGTTCTCATCGAACGAGACGCGGACCGTACCGATGGGACCGTGACGCTGCTTGCCGAGAATGACTTCGGCGGTGCCGCGCGTGCGATCCATGTCTTCCTGCCACTTCAGATGCTCTTCGGTGCCTTCGCGCGGTTCGGCGCGGCCGAGATAATAGCTTTCGCGATACACGAACATCACGATGTCGGCGTCCTGCTCGATCGAGCCCGATTCGCGCAGGTCGGAAAGCTGCGGCCGCTTGTCGTCGCGGCTTTCGACCTGGCGCGACAGCTGCGACAGGGCGATGACCGGTATGGCCAGTTCCTTGGCCAGTGATTTCAGGCCCATGGTGATGGTCGAGATTTCCTGGACGCGGTTCATGTTGGAGCCATCGCCGATGGTGATCAGCTGAAGGTAGTCGACGATGAGGCAGTCGAGGCCCGAGGTGCGCTTCAGGCGGCGGGCGCGCGCTGTCAGCTTGGCCAGGCTGATGCCGCCGGTATCATCGATGTACAGCGGCGCGGCGGCGATCTCCATCGCAGCCTCCTTCAGGCGCATGAATTCGCCAGCATCGATTTCGCCCTTGCGCATCTTGTCCGAAGCGACGCTTGAGGCATCGGCGAGAAGGCGTGAAGCCAATTGGTCAGCCGACATTTCGAGCGAGTAGAAGGCCACGACGCCGCCGCTGACCGTCTTGCGCGTGCCGTCCGGTTGCATCTCGTAGGCGTAGGCGCGGGCGATGTTCATGGCGATATTGGTCGCCAAAGCTGTCTTGCCCATCGACGGCCGGCCGGCCAGGATCAGCAGGTCGGACTTGTGCAGGCCACCCATCTGCTTGTCGAGATCGATCAGGCCGGTTGAAATTCCCGACAGGCCGCCGTCACGGTTGAACGCTTCCTCTGCGAGGTGCAGGGCGCCGGACACGGCTTCGGAAAACGGGACGAAGCCGGTCGACGACGAGCCGGTTTCAGCCATGGAGAATAGCTGCGCTTCGGCGACTTCGATCTGTTCCCGCGCCTCGAGTTCGCCATGGGCGTTCTTGGCGATCTCACCGCCCAGACGGATCAGTTCGCGCCGGATGGCCAGGTCGTAAATAACGCGAGCATAGTCGTTGGCATTGGCAGCCGGCGGCGCGCGGTCGACCAGGTCGGCGAAGTAGCGGATGCCGCCGAGGTCCTGGAACGCCTGGTCGTTCTTGAACTTGTCGAGCAGGACGATCGGCTCCGCCAGGTGGCCGACGCGGATCTGCTCTTCGATGGTGGCGAAGAGACGCTGGTGGAAGGGTTCGTAAAAATGCCGGGCCGAGAGGCCGTCATAGAGCCGTTCATAGGCCCCGTTGTCGAACATCAGGCAGCCGAGCAGGGCCTGTTCCGCCTCAAGGTTATGGGGAAGCGAGGCGGGGGCGGCGTCGGTCGAGGAAAGCGGAAGAGGGGCGTCGAGCATGGTGGGCATCTGGAACTTAAAGCAGGAAAGCGGCGGAGGCGTAACCCGACAAATTAACGCCGTCCACATCTGAGAATTCACAGTCTGTGGATAGCGGGGATAGTTT
>CAMLLA010000372.1 GCA_946480525.1 uncultured Asticcacaulis sp.
CGACTCGGCGATTGGCGTGATCGCGATCTTCATGATCGGCAGTTCGCTGCACCTGGCAAAGGACAACCCCGAGCAATTCATGGCGCAATACATGACCGTCATGCCGCTGTTTCAGTTGGTCGGGCTGGCGCTTTTCCTGCCAACGCTTGCCGTCGGTGTCCGGCGCCTGCACGACACCAACCGCTCCGGATGGTGGATCATCATGCCGATGGTGGTGACATTTGTCGGCTTCATCGTATTTTTCATCGTTGTCGGCACCAGCATTTTCCAGATGGCCGGCGCGAACGGTGCGGGGAAATCCATGTCCGAAGCGCAGAGCCTCCAGGCGGTGATGGGCTTCTTCGGCTCCCTGTTCCTGTGTGTGCTCCTGCCGGCCCTGATCTCGTACATCGTCATGCTGGTCTTCTACGTGACGGACGGCACGCCCGGCCCGAACCGCTTCGGCCAGGATCCGAAGGGGCGCGGCAATGCCGCCGTCTTCTGAGGCGGCAGGCATGTCAGGTCCTTTCCTTCCTTTCAAGGCGCTGACGCGTTATGCGGACTTCAAGGGCCGCAGCAACCGCGCGGAATTCTGGGCGTTCCTGCTGCTCGTCTGGGCCATCTACGGGGCCTTCTACGCCTGGATGCTCATTCCCCTCGTCCCGGTTTTTCAGGGCCAGACGCCTGACATCGGCATTTTCAGCCATCTGCTGATCAGCGTCGGCTTTCTGACTCTTTTTGGGCTGCTGCTCTTCCTGCCTATACTCGCCGCGCAGGTCCGCAGGCTGCATGACTCCAACCGAACCGGCTGGTGGGTCTTACTGCCGACAGGTTTAAGCCTGGCCGGGCAACAGCTGGTTTACGTGTTCAATGCCGACGGCATCATGAAGGCGACGATGCAGATGAACCAGAGCATTGGGAGCATGACAGGTTCGACGTTTGACTTTGCCAGCGTGTGGGGCGCCTATTGGCCACTGTATCGGATCATCCTGCCATGGACTTTTGGACCAAGCCTCCTCGGCGCACTGATCCTGCTTGTGTTTTATCTGTTGCCGGGCAGCCGGGGGGATAATCGCTTCGGCCCAAGTCCACGAGCACGCGCCTCCACCTGACGTTGCGTTAACCCAACGCGTTTGCGGTAAATTCAGACCTGTGTGCCAAAGTGTCCTTCCCTCGCGCAGAAGGACACCCGGATGTTGATGTTCCAGCCGTTGCGTAAATATGCCGATTTCAAGGGCCGCGCCCGGCGGGCGGAGTACTGGTCCTTTATGCTGCTGCAGTCCCTTGCTTACGGGCTGATCGTTGCGTTCGCCCTGACCGGCCTGGGCGCAAAGGATGCCGGTTCCGGCATAGCCACCGTGCTGATGGCCTTCGGGATCCTCGGGCTGGTGTCTCTGGCCCTGTTCCTTCCCAATCTTGCCGTCCTGGCCCGCCGGATGCACGATATCAACCTGTCAGCCTGGTTCCTGCTTCTGCTGGTTCCCAACGTGGTGGCGAATTTCCAGACCATGGGCACGCTCATGACGATTGGCAAGACGCCGAACATGTCGGCCGAAACGCTGGCCGCGCAAATGGCTGGAACGGGCGTCATCACAATCGTCGCCATGCTGTGCAGCCTGGCCGTCTTCGTCATAACGGTGTGGCCCGGCGCATCCGGCCATAACAAATTCGGCCCGGATCCAAAGGGCGGCAGCTCTGTGGATATTCGCGTTTTCGATGACGACCGCGTCGAAGCTGCCATTGCCGAAGCCAAGGCAGAGAAACGCGAACGCGATCCGGACTATAAACCCGTGTTCGACTTTACCTCGCCCGTGCCGGCGGCCCCAGCCGCCAATCCGCCCGCCCAGGCCTCCCTGGCGCAGGCTCGCCAAACGCCGACGTTCGGCAAACGGCGTTGATCAATCTGGCCTTGGCGTCCTGAATCGGCTATGGCGGGAGGAATGGTTGATTTCTCCCACGAAGCAAGTCTGGGCGGTCTTGTCTGCGGCGTCGACGAAGCCGGGCGAGGCCCGTGCGCTGGCCCGTTGTGCGTGGCGGCGGTCGTACTCGACCCCTCACGCCTGCCTGCCGGTATCGATGATTCCAAGGCCCTGACCGAAACGCGACGCTTTGCCCTCGAGCCCGAGATCAAGGCGGCCGCGATCTCGTGGTCCGTCGTGACCGTGACCGTCGAAGAGATCGACACGCTGAATATCCTCGCGGCCACCATGGCCGGCATGTCGCGCGCTGTCGAAGCCCTGACGCCCGCTGCCCATCACGCGCTGATCGATGGTAATCGCTGCCCCCGGCTGGCCATCCCGTCGACAGCGCTCGTCGGTGGCGACGCCCGTTCATTGTCGATCGCCGCCGCCTCGATCCTGGCCAAGACGGCGCGCGATCGCATCATGATCGAACTCGACGGCGTCTACCCGGTCTATGGCTTCAAGAAGCACAAAGGGTACCAGGCCGAGGCGCATCTCGAGGCCCTGCGCGTGCACGGCGCGTCACCTGTTCATCGCCGCAGCTGGGCCACCATACGCGACCTGGTCGTCGCCTGATCCAGGCTGTGTAACCCGCCTCCACGGAACAAAACGAATCCAAAAGTGAGTCCAAAAAGACTCACCCACAGCAAAAACGAATCGGCCGATTCGCAGCGAGTCAAGCTTAACCTTTCGTTAAGCGGTAAGGGAGTCTAGTCTTCAGCTCCAAGCCTTGGTCCGCATGGCAAAACGCCCACCGGACAGACGAAAGACCTTCATCATGCCGAAGCTCAAAGCCGCGCTCGCGCCCGCCGTCATTCCCGCCTCTTCTTCTCCGCTCAAGTTCGACACCATCCATGTCGGCGAATGCGTCGAGGTGCTGAGGACCTTGCCGGACGCAAGTGTCGATCTGATCTTCGCCGATCCGCCCTACAATCTGCAACTGGGCGGTGATCTGCTGCGGCCCGATAACTCCAAGGTCGACGCCGTCGACGACGAATGGGATCAGTTCGCCAGCTTCGAAGCCTATGACAGCTTCACGCGCGACTGGATGCGCGAGTGCCGCCGCGTGCTCAAGGACGACGGCGCCATGTGGGTCATAGGCTCCTACCACAATGTCTTCCGTCTGGGCGTGGCGCTTCAGGATCTGGGCTTCTGGGTGATGAACGACGTCATCTGGCGCAAGTCGAACCCGATGCCGAACTTCAAGGGCACGCGCTTCACCAATGCGCATGAGACCCTGATCTGGGCCACGAAGGGCAAGGGCCAGAAGCGCTACACCTTCAATTACGACGCACTGAAGGCTTTCAACGAAGACACGCAGATGCGGTCCGACTGGACGATCCCGCTGTGCACCGGAGATGAGCGCCTGAAAGACGAGAACGGCGACAAGGCGCATCCGACGCAAAAGCCCGAAGCCCTGCTCTATCGCGTCCTTTTGGCCTGCTCGAAGCCCGGCCATGTCGTGCTTGATCCGTTCTTCGGCACAGGCACAACCGGCGCCGCCGCCAAGCGCCTGGGGCGCCACTATATCGGAATCGAGCGCGACATGCGTTATGCCATGCATGCGCGCGAACGCATCGCCAAGGTCCAGCCGGCCACTGCCGACGACCTCAAGGTGATGGGCTCGAAGAAGGCTGAGCCGCGCATTCCGTTCGGAGCCCTTGTCGAGGCAGGCCTACTTCAACCCGGCGATGTCCTTTATACCCCCAAGGGAGACCGGACGGCGAGTATCCGCGCCGATGGCTCACTGGTCCACGGCCAGTTGTCGGGCTCGATCCACAAGGTCGGAGCGATGATGGAGCAAAGACCGGCTTGCAACGGCTGGACCTACTGGCGCTTCAAGACCGATGCCGGTCTCAAGCCGATCGATGACCTGCGCTCACGTATCCGCGCGGATATGAATTAAAGCATGCTGCGAAAAAGTGGAAACCGGTTTTTCGCGTAAAGCATGCGATCACTAAGGCGCCTTAGAGCGTGATGCGTTTCTTTCAAAACGCACCACGCTCTAAGGTCTTCACTCGTCAGCGCCGTTCATCGCCAGGCTCCTGGCCGGCTGTTTGTCGGCACGTTCGAAGTGCGCGGTCACCAGCAGTACCCGCCCTTCCGTCGGCTGACCATCTT
>CAMLLA010000373.1 GCA_946480525.1 uncultured Asticcacaulis sp.
CAAGACAATTGCCCAGCGCAATTCGCTTTTCGGGGGATTATTTTGAGGCCGCGGCAATGGCGGCGTCGAGGTCTTTCATCTCATGACCTTCGATGGTCTTGCCGTTGACGACAAAGGTCGGGGTCAAGCGCACATTGTGTTGCTCGGCGTGCGTCCGCATGGTTTTATAAAATGCGTCGAGCTGCTTTTCATCCGTAACGCAGTCCAGCTGCGCCATTGGATTGAGGCCGGTCTTTCTTTGCACGGCCTGGGTAAGGGGACTGAGATCGCCTGTTTCGAAGTAGGCGTCCTGACCGGTGAAAAAGGTTTCGAGCACGGCGAAGTAGGGGCCGGAATTACCGGGGGTCTTGCTCCGGGCGACGGCGCAGCGGCCGATCAGGAAGGCTGACAGGGCGTATTCCGCCGGCGAGGTTACAATCTCGCGGAAGACGTAGCGCACCTTGCCGGTCGCGACGTACTTGGCCTGGAAGGTCGGCCAGACCTCCTTGTTCCAGTGGGCGCAGTGCGGGCAGGCGGCCGAGGCATATTCGATCACGGTGACGCGTGCCTTCGGATTACCCAGGCTCATATCGGGCAGTAAACCGGCTTCCGTAGGAATGACGAGAGCGGGGACGGCGGGAACCTTGACGACCTTCGCCGCAGGCGGTTTCGCAGCCGGCTTTTTAGGAGCCACGGCGGAAGCGTCGCCGGCCGCCAGTGCGGCCATGACCATCAGAATTCCGGCAAGCCCCCGCACGTCAGGTCTACTTTCCGGCCAGAAGCGGCGCAAGTGCCCGGTCGAAATCGCCGATATCGCCGGTCGTGCGATGCAGTTGCTTGCCGTTGATGAAGAAGGTCGGCGTCGCGGTGATCTTGTCCTGTTCGCGGAACTTGTCGACATTGGCCTGAAGCGTGGCCAGGCTTTCCGGATTGGTGACGCACTTGGCGAACTGATCCGCGCTTAACCCGCCGACATCCTTCGCGATGCGTTGCAGCACCGGACGGGCGTTTTCTGTCGAGCCGCCGGCGAACATTTCCGGCTGGGCGCGCATGATGGCGTCGACAACCTTGAAATACTTGTCCTTGCCGGCGCAACGCGCGGTCAGCGTGCCGGCCGCGGATACGTCCTGTGGTGGGGTCAGGAATTCGCGGTAGACGATGCGGACCTTGCCCGTCGCCACGTATTTCGACATCAGCTGGGGCATGACGTCCTTGTGGAACTCGGCGCAGTGGGCGCAGGTCACCGACGCATATTCGATAATGGTGATCGGCGCCTTGGCCTCGCCAAGCGCCATTTCCTCACCTATGGCGGCGGCGGACGGCCCCTTGGAGCAGCCGGCGAAGCCGAGGGCGGCAGCAGCCAGGCCACCGAAGAGGAGGGCGCGGAATGCAGGTTTCATGGAATTCCTTTTCCTTGGGCCTTACTTCTTCAGCAGGGGCTGGATGGCGGCGTCGAAATCGGTGATGTCGCGCTTTACGAAGGTCATCTTCTTGCCGTTGACGAAGAAGGTCGGCGTCCCGGTGACGCCGTGCTTGCTTGCATAAAGTTCGTTCAGTTCGTTCTGCTTCTCAAGCGACGTCTTGTCCGTGATGCAGGTGTTGAACTGCTCTTCACTGAGGCCGGCGGATTGGGCGATGCCGATCAGGACCGGGCGGGCATTGACGTACTGCTCGGGCGCGCCGCCTTCGTCCATGCGGCGCTGGGCGCGCATGATGGAGTCGAGAACGCCGAACTGCTTGTCCTTGGAAACGCAGTTGGCCAGCATGTGGCCGGCGGCGGCGACCTGGGGATTGCCGGTGAGCATGGGCCGGTAGACCAGTTTGACCTTGCCGGTCTCGACATACTTCTTCTTGAATTCCGGCATGATCTCCTGATTGACCACCGCGCAGATCGGACAAGCGACGGACGCATATTCCACGACGGTCACGGGAGCATTGGGATTGCCCAGAACCATGTCGTCCGACGTGACCTTGTCGGTCGATCCCCCGCCGCCGGAACAACCGGCCGCCAGAAGTGTCAGGCCAGCCAGTGCGCCCAAGGCCAGTGCGCGCGTAGATAGATTGGAAGTGAGCATCGGTTTCCCCGTGACGAACTGATTGCTTTTGGGAACAGGAGGTGGCCCTGTTTGTCAACTGTGTTTTTGCCTTATTTGTGACCGGAGCCCTGTGTGCTGCGCATCATGATGGCGCGGCCCAGCCTCAGCAGGTCATTGCGCAGCCGGTCGTCGGCGACGTCGGCGACCATGTCGCGCAACGCAACTTCGTCGGCGGCGCTGAGTGGACGAGGACGGGGCTTCGGCGCCGGCCGCGCGGTTTGCGTCAGCGGGCCCTGTACGATTCTCAGCCGATCGATCAGGCGGCCACCCAGATAAAGGTTGACGCGGTCGATCAGGGTGGGCGCCTGATGCTGGACCAGGGGCGCGAACGATCCCGACACCCTGACCTCAAGCGTCCCGGCCTTAGGGTTGGCGGCCGTCGAACGGACCTTGATGATCTTGACCGGCTCGCTGATCCGCGCCAGTTGTTCGCCGGCGATTTCCGGCCAGCGCGCGCGCAGCTTGGTCGAGCCGTCGTCGTGAGCGGCGAATTTCTCTTCGAGGCTTTTCAGCAGGGGCTGAACCTGCTTTTTTACACTCGGCGGCGCCTTGGGGGCGCGGCGCGTATGTGTGGTGCGCAGGATTCGCACCGCGTCTTCGAGAGTTGGCAGGGACCTTTTCATGGCGGCGAGTATAGTGAAGGAAGCCGTATTGGAAAAGGAAAAGACGTTGGTTTCACGTCTCAGGTGCCAACTTCTCGACTGGTACGGCCAGCATGCGCGCGACCTTGTGTGGCGGCGCGGCGCGCGCGATCCTTATCGTGTCTGGCTGTCCGAAGTCATGCTGCAGCAAACGACGACACCCCACGCCACGCCCTATTACGAGCGGTTCCTCAAGCTGTGGCCGACGGTGAGCGATCTGGCGGCGGCGCCGGACGAGCAGGTCATGGCGGAGTGGGCGGGCCTCGGTTACTATTCCCGCGCCCGCAACCTGATCAAATGCGCCCGCGCCGTCGTGTCTGAACACGGAGGGCAGTTTCCCCGTTCCGAAGCCGAACTGCTGAAGCTGCCGGGCTTCGGCCCCTATACCGCGGCGGCCGTGGCGGCCATCGCCTTCGACCAGCCGGCCAATGTCATCGACGGCAATATTGAGCGGGTGATGATGCGGCTCTATGCCATTGAAACCCCTCTGCCTGAGGGCAGGGCTGAGGTTCGTGAAGCCGCCGCGCAGTGGGTGACGACTGAGCGGCCGGGCGACTGGCCCCAGGCCCTGATGGACCTTGCCCAGGCCATCTGCCGGCCCAGGGCGCCGTTGTGCATGCTTTGCCCTGTACGCGAAGGTTGCCTGGCCTTCGAGCAGCGACGCCAGGAGATGTTTCCGGTCAAGCGCGCAAAGGCGGCAAAGCCCAGGCGCCAGGGAAACGTCTATCTTATCCTGAACGAGGGACGTGTGCTGGCCGAGCGCCGTGCGGACAAGGGGTTGCTGGGCGGAATGCTGGGGCTGCCGCACAGCCCGTGGCGTGAAGAGCGTGGCGAGGCCCATCCGCCCGTGGATGGACCGTTCGAACGGAAGGGGACGTATGATCATGTGTTCACGCACTTTGCCCTGACCCAGACCGTCCTGCTGCGTCACGTCGGAAATGCCGAGGCGGCGACGCTTCTGCGGCAGCGTAACGACTGGCAGTTCATACCGGTCGAACAGGGACGCGAACTGCCGACCGTCTTTCGCAAGGCCCTGGCGTTTCTGGAGTGATTCGCTGGCGTAAAATCCTCGTAAAATCTTAACGCAGCCCTGACTTTCGATGAAATAAACCCTATTGGAATGGGTCCGACGCCGGCCTAGGCTACCTCTTCGCATCTTTGCGCATTCGAGCACTGACAAGTGGAAGAGGAGGCCGAGATGACTTTGGCCCGATTAATGACCGCTATCGCCGCCGTGGCTGTGCTTTCACCGGGTGTGGCTCTGTCACAGGACTTGCCTGCCGCCCTTCAGGGGCTGCAGCCTGCGCCTCAGCCCTTTACCTTCAAGGCGCC
>CAMLLA010000374.1 GCA_946480525.1 uncultured Asticcacaulis sp.
CGGCACCATCTGGGCGCGGGCGATTTCCTCGGTCGTCAGGCCGCAGACGATGCGTAGCGTCAGGGCGATCTGGGCTTCATGCGGCAACAACGGGTGGCAGGCGGTGAAGATCAGCCGCAGCACATCGTCCTGAATGCCTTCCGCGATTTCGGCGGGCATGGTTTGATCTTCCAGTTCATGGCCCAGTTCGTCCAGCTTGCGGCGCAGGTTTGCGTCACGGCGCAGGCGGTCGATCGCCTTGTTCTTTGCCGTCATGGTCAGCCAGGCGCCGGGATTGGGCGGGATGCCCTTGACCGGCCATTGTTCCAGCGCGGCGATCAGGGCGTCCTGGGCCAGGTCCTCGGCCAGGCCGACATCGCGGACCCGGCGGGCCAGGCCGCCGATGATACGGGCGGCCTCCATCTTCCAGATGGCGTCGATGGTCCGGGCAATCGCTGTCGTCATGCCCGGACCATATTCAGATTTTTACAGATGCCAAGCGGCTATTCCAAGCGGTAGCACCGCTTGGCAAGGCCGACTGGCCGCCCGAGCGGATGCGAGGAGCCATGCGGCGTTTGAGCTGAATAACTACCTCTTCGCTTCGATTTCCTCGCGCAGCTTTACTTCCTGCTCGAGCCAGCCGCCGTCCTTGTCCCATTCCTTGTAGTCTTCCATGCCATACATCGGACGGATGTCGATGTCGCTGGGGCCGAACATCGGGTTCGGGCAGCGCTTCACCCATTCGACCGCTTCTTCCATGTTGCGGACTTCCCAGATCCAGAAGCCGGCGACCAGTTCCTTGGTCTCGGTGAAGGGGCCGTCGATGACCGTGCGGTTCGGGCCGTCGAAGTGGACGCGCTTGGCGAACGAGCTCGGCTTGAGGCCTTCGCCGCCCAGCATGATGCCGGCCTTGACCAGTTCTTCGTTGTAATTGCCCATCGCCGCCATAAGCTCGGCGGTCGGCGGCGTGCCGGCTTCGGAATCAGCGGTGGCCTTGACGAAAACGATGACTTTCATGTGCGCATCTCCTTTGAGGTTGGCTGCCGGGAACTGACCATCAGCACCGGCTATGTAACCTCATCGAACGGGAGACGCGGGAATCGACAGCCGCCTTGAAAATTTTTCGGGCAGGCCGAAAATTTTCAATCCAGATGCAGTTCCAGCTTCTGGTCGTTGATCTTCTTGGCCTCGATGGCGTGGGCCTTGAGTGTGCCCAGTGCCGACCACAGGCGCGAGATTTCGTCCTGGCCGCTGGTGAGCGGTATGGCGGTGTCATAAGCCCCTTCGGACAGGCACATTATGGATTGCGTCACGCGGTTGAGCGGATTGGCGATCGATCGGATCGCCACCCACAGCGAGGCAAGGAGCGCCAGGGCAATGCCAGCGCTGGCCATGATCACGAAGTCGCGCGTGCGCTGTGCCTGGTAGGCTTCGAGACGGGCCTCGCGATCGTCAAGCGTTGCCTTGATGCCGGTTGCCATGGCGTCCAGACGGTTCTGAAAGGCTTCGCGCCACGCCAGGGCGCCGTCGGTCGCGCCCAGACGCTCGGCTTCACGCGGCGACTGGGTGCGGGCCACGTCCGCGACCTTGCCGGCAAAACCGATGACGATGCGGGCGTCCTTTTCGATCGCCGCAAACTGAGGGATCTCACCCGGCTCAAGGTCGGCCTTCCAGCTTTTCAGCAGGACATCGACCTCGGTCATGCGGGCATTCATCGCCGTGATGCGTGCTTCAAGCTGCTCGGGCGTCTTTGCGATATAAACGTTGCGGACCTCGATGACGCCCTTGGACAACAGGAGGTTCAGTTCCTGGGCGCGAAAGGCGTTGTTCGAGGCGCGCTTATAATCAGCGATGACACGATCGTAGTGGCTCATGGTCATCAGGCCGAGGCCGGTGATGGCGGCCGCCATCAGGGCAAAGGCGGCGACGAGTGAGAGGATCTTGGCTTTGATCGTCATGACTTTATGCAAACTGAAAATGCTAAACCGTGTTCTCAATTCTAGAACATGTTGATTAATAACCTTTCTGCGGTATCCAATGGCCGCGTGCGCCCTAACCTGTTGACGGCGGGTTCGCATCTCCCTAAGCCATATTTTCTCGCTGAAAGGGAAATGCCATGAAGACCCGCGCCGCCGTTGCTTTCGAAGCCAAAAAGCCTCTGGAAATCGTCGAGGTCGACCTGGAAGGTCCCCGTGCCGGTGAGGTTCTGGTCGAAATCAAGGCGACCGGCATCTGCCATACCGACGCCTATACACTCGACGGTTTCGACAGCGAGGGCCTGTTCCCGTCCATCCTTGGTCACGAAGGCGCGGGCGTTGTTGTTGAAGTCGGCGCCGGTGTCAGCTCGCTGAAGCCCGGCGATCACGTCATTCCGCTTTATACGCCCGAGTGCCGCCAGTGTAAGTCGTGCCTGTCGCGCAAGACCAACCTGTGCACCGCCATCCGCGCCACGCAAGGGCAAGGGCTGATGCCAGACAGCACGTCGCGCTTTTCGTACAAAGGCCGGACCATCCATCACTATATGGGCTGCTCGACCTTCGCCAATCACACCGTCCTGCCGGAAATCGCCCTGGCGAAAATCCGCAACGACGCGCCCTTCGACAAGGCCTGCTATATCGGTTGCGGTGTGACGACGGGCGTCGGCGCGGTGGTCAATACGGCCGGAGTCGAGCCCGGCGCCAACGCGGTCGTGTTCGGTCTTGGCGGGATTGGTTTGAACGTCATCCAGGGCCTGAAGATGGTCGGTGCCGACAAGATCGTCGGCGTCGATATCAATGACGGAAAGGCCGAGTGGGGCCGACGTTTCGGCATGACGCACTTCGTCAATCCGACAAAGGTCTCCGGTGACCTGGTGGCATATCTGGTCGAGCTGACCGGCGGCGGCGCCGATTACACGTTCGACTGCACCGGCAATGTCGACGTCATGCGGACTGCCCTGGAAGCCTGCCATCGCGGCTGGGGCGAGAGCATCATCATAGGCGTGGCGCCCGCCGGTACCGAGATCAAGACCCGTCCTTTCCAGTTGGTCACCGGCCGCGTCTGGAAGGGTTCGGCATTCGGCGGGGCGAGGGGCCGCACGGATGTGCCCAAGATCGTCGACTGGTACATGGACGGCAAGATCGAGATCGATCCGATGATCACCCACACCTTCGCGCTCGAAGACATCAACAAGGCGTTCGACCTGATGCACGCCGGTGAGAGCATTCGTTCCGTAGTGGTTTTCTAAACAAAAAGGCCCCACCACCACGCCCCCTCGGGGCGTGGTCCCCCTCCCCATCGCGTCGCGACAGGGGGGAGATACGGAGCGTGAGCACTCCTCCCTGTGCCGAAGGCTGCCTGCCGGCGAGGCTGGGGAGGGGGACCACACGAGTGAACGGAGTGAGCGAGATGTGGTGGTGGGGTATCTTGCCTTACCGAAAACTTGCCGCAAATCCGGAACTTTCCGCTGACATTCATGCGCCCTACCGTGTAAGCGTTTCAGGCGCATTTCAAAGAGGGCCGGCCATGTCCGCAATCGAGATCACCGAACAGCACCGCACACACGGCGGCACCCTGTACTTCGTCAGCCACAAGAGCGCGGCGGTGACTTGCCAGATGGCCTTCACCATCTTCGTGCCGGACGCGAAGGGGAAGCTGCCGACGCTCTACTGGCTGTCGGGCCTGACCTGCACAGCCAACAATTTTACGGAAAAGTCCGGGGCCTACCGCAAGGCCGCCGAGCTGGGCCTTATTGTCGTCGCACCGGACACAAGCCCCCGGGGCTCGACCCTGCCCAACGATCCGGCCGGCGACCTGGGTCAGGGCGCGGGCTTTTATGTCGACGCCACCCAAGGCCCCTGGAAGAACAACTTCCAGATGGAAACCTATATTACGAAAGACCTGATAGAGACGGTCGAGGCCAATTTCCCGGCCGATCCGGCACGACGCGGCATTTCCGGCCACTCCATGGGAGGCCATGGCGCCCTGACCATCGCCATGAACCACGCCCATCTGTTTCATTCGGTATCGGCCTTTGCACCGATTGCTTCGGCCATGCGCGCGCCATGGGGTGA
>CAMLLA010000375.1 GCA_946480525.1 uncultured Asticcacaulis sp.
TTCGCCGCAATATCGATACGCCGGAGCAGGTCAAGGCGCTGGTCGACGATCTGAAATCCTGCGTCGATCACGAAGCGCTTATCCTGATCGACCAGGAAGGCGGGCGTGTCCGCCGCCTGCGTCCGCCGCACTGGCCCGACTATCCGCCTGCGTCGCGGTTCGCCGAGGTCTGTAACGACCCCTGTGAAGCCCGCGACATCGCCCGGCTGGGCGCGCGCCTGATGGCCGCCGACCTGTTCGCGCTGGGCATCAATGTCGATTGCGCGCCGGTCCTCGACGTGCCGCAACCCGGCGCTCACGATATCATCGGTGACCGCGCCTATGGCCTGACGGCAAAGGACGTCGCGGTCATGGGGCGTGCTGCCTGCGAAGGCCTTCTGGCCGGCGGTGTCTTGCCGATCATCAAGCACATTCCGGGACACGGCCGGGCAGGGGCGGACAGCCATGCCTCGCTGCCGGTGGTCGATGCTGCGCTCGACGAACTGCTGGCGACCGACTTCTATCCCTTCCAGGTCAATGCCGACATGCCGCTGGCCATGACCGCCCACGTTCTCTATTCGGCCGTCGATAAGAAGCATCCGGCGACGACGTCGAAAAAGTGCATCCGGCTGATCCGCGACGGTATCGGCTTTGACGGGCTCATCATGTGCGACGACCTGTCGATGGGCGCACTGAGCGGTGAACTGAACGCTCGCGCCCACGACAGCCTGAAGGCCGGCTGTGATGTCCTGCTGCATTGCAACGGCCAGATGGATCAGATGCTCGAGGTTATGAAGGAAACGCCGAAGCTGAAAGGCGCGGCCCGCCGCCGTACCGAAGCGGCCTTGGGGCGGCTGCTGCGTCACCCTGAGCCGTTGGACCTGGCCGAAGCTCGCGCACGCTTTGATGCGGTCCTGGCGCGTGTGCCGACCGGCGAGGCTCGCGCCGACCCGACCGAGTTCCACGCGCCGGCGCCAGAAGCGATATAGATAGCACCGTGGTCCAGACACCCAAGGCCATTTCCGGACTTGAGCACGACGTCCAGCAGCGCAAGCTGGATTTTGCCGCGAGCGCGCCCGCCGAGACGGCCGAGGAGATCGCGCCCGAGGAGGCGCTTGTGCTCGACCTTGATGGCTATGAAGGGCCTCTGCACGTGCTGCTGGCCCTGGCGCGGTCGCAAAAGGTCGACCTGCTGAAGATATCGATCACCAGGCTGGCCGAGCAATACCTGGCCTTTATCCAGGAAGCCCGTCGGCTGCGCTTTGCACTGGCGGCGGATTATCTCGTCATGGCGTCGTGGCTGGCCTACCTGAAGTCGCGCCTGCTGCTGCCCAAGACCGAGCGCAAGCAGACGGACGAAATGGCGCCCGAAGAGATGGCCCTGGCGCTCGCCTTCCGCCTGAAGAAGCTCGAAGCCATGCGCAAGGCGGTCGAGGCCCTGACTTCGCGTCCGCAGCTGAAACGCGACGTCTTTGCCCGCGGCGATCCTGAGGCAAGGCTGATCATTCCGTCGGCCAACATCGACGCCAATGTCTTTGACCTGATGAGCGCCTACGTCACCCAGCGCCGCCGCGAGTCTGAGCGCCACTATGATCCGACGCGCCGCATCGAGGCCTACTCGCTGGAGGACGCGCGCGATAACCTGCGCGCCCAGCTGCCGCGCCTGACCGGATGGACAGCGCTGGACGACGTCGCGCCGCGGCCCGAGGACTTTAATCTCGGCGAACATGCGCCGCGCCGCGTGTCCTATATGGCGTCGACCCTGTCGGCATCGCTCGAACTGGCCAAGGAGGGGCAGCTTCAGCTCCAGCAACTGGCGACCTTCGAGACTCTCTATATGCGCAAGCGTCCGCCTTTGATGGGAGGCGCGTCATGACGCCTGAGGATGTCGAACGCGCCATCGAGGCGCTGCTGTTTGCCGCCGCCGGCCCCTTGTCGGCGGCGGAACTGGCGTATCGTCTGCCGGAAGGCGCCGATATCGGCAAGGCGCTGGCGGGGCTGAAGGCGCGCTATGCCGGGCGAGGGGTGTCGCTTGAGGTCATCAACGACCGCTGGCAATTTCGCACCGCCGCCGATCTGGCTTTCCTGATGGTCGAGGAGCGCGAGGAGCCGCGCAAGCTGTCCAAGGCGGCCTTGGAGACCCTGGCCATCATCGCGTACCATCAGCCGGTTACGCGTGCCGAAATCGAAATGATCCGCGGTGTCGGCCTGTCGCGCGGCACCTTGGATGTGCTCCACGAAATGAACCTGATCAAGCTTCGCGGTCGCCGCAAGACACCGGGACGCCCGGTCACCTATGGGACGACGGACATCTTCCTGGAACAGTTTTCGCTGCCAAGCCTGACCGACCTGCCGGGCGTCGCTGAAATGCGGGCGGCGGGTCTGCTGGATATCAACGTCCCGGCCGATTTCATGGTGCCAGATCCGACCTCGCCACAGGCCGCCGAAGACGCCGCCTTGCTGGACGATATGGATGAGGTTGAATTCGCCCAGGATTTCTTCGAAGAGAAAGATTGACTTTTGACATCACGTCTTCGGCAGTGACGCAAATTTCCGTAAAAAGCGCTTTGAAGTCGCCTTAAACTGCGACTATATGAGCACAATGGCCGGGGTTAGGCCTGTTTGGTAAAGTATCAGGCGCGCCTATCAGGATCGGCGAGCTGTTTTAGGAGACCGTCTATGGGTGCACTTAGTATTTGGCACATCGTCATCGTGCTGGTCGTCGTGCTGTTGCTGTTCGGTACGGGCAAGCTGTCGGGCCTGATGGGCGATGCCGCAAAAGGTATCAAGGCGTTCAAGGACGGTTTGAAGGACGAGCCCGAAACCGAAAAGAAGACCGAGACGGTCAAGAGCGAAGAGCCCAAGGCTTGATCCCCTGGCCCGGACGAACAGTCCGGCCTGACCTGTTGAAACCGTTGAAGAAAGCCTGAATCGGATGTTGCCCGGTATCGGCGGCAGCGAAATTGTCGTCATTGCTGTCATCGCTCTGCTGGTGGTAGGTCCCAAGGACCTGCCCAAAATGCTGCGCCAACTGGGCCGTTTTGTCGGCAAGATGCGCGCCATGGCGGACGATTTCCGCTCCTCGTTTGAAGACATGGCGCGCCAGAGCGAACTCGATGACCTGCGCAAGGAAGTCGAAGCCCTGCGCACCAATCGCATTCCCGTGCTTGACGACGTCCGCACCGAGATCGGCAAGATCGAGGCCGACGTCAGTGAAAGCCTGACGCCGACAACGCACTTTTATTCCGGCGCCGACGACGTGTCGTCTCCCGACGCCGCGGACTTCAATTACGTGCCTGACATACCTGTGACGGCGACGGTTGATGATACGCCGGCGGCGAAAAAGCCACGCGCCAAAGGTCCGGCTCCGAAGATTGCAGCCCAAGGCTCGCCTAAGGCCGCCGCCAAGTCGCGCGCGCCCAAGGCTGCTGCTGCCGAAGTGGCGGCCGCCCCGAAACGCACCCGTAGCAAGAGCAAGGCGTCATGAGCGACCTGCCGCAAGTTATCGAAGACAAGTCGAAGCGTAGCCTTGTCACCAAGGAAGAGCAGGATCAGGCTGAGATCGAGGCGTCCCGCGCGCCCTTGATGGAACATCTGGTCGAACTGCGCGGGCGACTGATGATCATGGTGATCGCCTTTGTCGTCGCCTGCATCGCCTGTTTTTCCTTCGCGACGCAGATCTACGAGTTTCTCCTGCATCCGTTCAAGGTCGCCAACGCACTTCTGGAAGAGCAGAAGATATCCGGTCATCACGGCAATCCGTTCGATCTTATGTACGTCCTGCTTGGGTTCAAGCAGGTCGCAATGACCAAGGACGTGTCGCTGATTTTCACGGCGCCGCTGGAATTCTTCTTCACCAAGCTGAAGATGGCCATGTTTGGCGGGGTGATCGTGAGTTTCCCGGTCCTGGCCTTCCAGCTCTACCGCTTTGTCGCGCCGGGTCTGTACCGCAAGGAACGCAACGCCTTCCTGCCGTTCCTGTTCGCCGCGCCGGTCCTGTTCGTCATCGGCATGGCGCTGGTCTATTTCC
>CAMLLA010000376.1 GCA_946480525.1 uncultured Asticcacaulis sp.
AACGCCATCGCAGTGTCGGCCGGGTCGTCGAGTGTACTCGACCGGCTGGGCCTGCCGATGGGCACGGTCATGTACAAGGACTCTACCGCCATTGTTTCAGGCACCAGCACGCGGACGGGCGACCAGTTCGCGCTGGTCGATCCCAATTCCGGGCTGAAGCGGACGATCACCATCGATGCGGCCGAAACGCTGGAAACCCTGGCAAAGAAGATTGTGCGCGCGTCTGGCTACAAGCTCAAGGTCGATGTCGTCAAGGTAACGGGCAAGGACTTCTCGCAGCTGAATATCCAGCCCGCCAACAAGTCCAGCAAGGTAGAGTTCGTTGCCGGGCCAGCCGGTCGCGATGCCCTCGCCGGGCTCGGTATCGAAGCCGGGATCGTCAGCTCCGATGCCAAGAAGCCGATGGACGCCAGCGCCAGCGGCTACCTCGAATCGCAAAAAGCCATGGGGCTCAACTACGATCCCGCGCTGAACCTCAGTTCCGACGCCAGCATAAAGAAGGCGATCGAGTCTCTCAAAGAGACGATCAAGAACGTGCAGAAGGTCTATAACTACCTGAAGTACGGCGATCCCCAGGAAAGCGACGCCAAGTCCAAGAAGGCATCTGGCCCGGCACCGGCCTACCTGACCGACCAGATTAAAAACTATCAGGCTGGCTTGCAGCGGCTGGGCATTTCGACCTGAGGCGTGACGCGTTTAATTCGCATCGCGATCATGCTATAGGTTATTGTATTATAGCGACATTTAGCCAGAATCCGCTGCACACTTTTTGGCATCCAGGGGTTTGCCGACGTCAAGGTTGGCGCCGCAGGCATAAAAACGCCGCAAACCCCAAATAGCTCTCCTCAGAGACTTGAGCGTCCCCGCCGGCTCGCGTAGACTGGCGCGATCGACGCTCGCATGATTTGCGTAAATGAGGGGGACCTTCATGACACCAGAAAAGAAGCGCATGATTGCCATCGGCGCTGGCGCGGCTGTCGCGATCGGCGTGGCCGTGGCGTTGGCGGTCGGTATGTCGAAGAGCCACAAGGACGAAGAGAAAATGAACGACCAGCCACCCGGCCTGGTCTTCAATGTCAATGAAGAGCCTGCGAAACTCGACCCCAAGAAGAAACTTCGTTGTTACGTGAGCGGCGCCTATGTCGGCGAGCTGACCCTGGTTGAATGCGCCAAGAAGAATGGTGTCGCCGCTCAGGCGCTTGACGTCGGTCTGGACGACAGCGGTAACGTCGTCGCCGCGCCCACCGGGTCGCTGACGCCCGTGCCGGTCGGACCGGCCGCGACCTCTGCCGACCCGTCGCTTCCGGCAGGTGGTGGCGAAGTTGTCGTGGACGCCGGCACAGGGCAGGGGCCCACGGCGGCGTGCCTGCGTTACAGCGGCAATCAGTGGAATACCCTTTCCGACAATCTCAGCCTGAACCAGTGCGCGCGCCTGCTTTATGACGGCCGCTGCGTGACGCCGGGCTCCGCACAATATGGCCGCTGGGGCGAAAAGACCCTGCGCCTGGTGCCCAAGCGCGTCGAAATCTCCGACGACAATACAACCTTCCGGACCCTGGTCGATCAGGGGCAGGGATGTTCGGTCCGGTAAATATAAGGCAAGCAATGCGCCAAAAAGTGTACAGCGGTTTTTGGCCTAGGCATTGCGACAGACAAAATGGGAGGCTGGCATGCGTGTGGCAAAAGCGCTGATCCTGGGAAGCATGGGCGTTACCGTCCTGACCCTGACAAGCTGCGAGAGGGAACTGAAGGCCCCTGTCGCCGACGATGTCTGCTACTTCATTGGCCATCCGCCCGGATCGAAGGAACCCAAGTTCAATCCGGTCGCCCGTAATGTGCCGTCGATCGAAAAGTGCGCGGTCGAATTGTTCACCGTCCGCACCAATATGCGCGTGACAGGCACCGCCGGACCGATCACTGAAGGCGCCTATAACGGCAGCTTCCTGTTTGTAAACAATACCACTGTGGAAATGGCGCCCAAATACGAGGGCATCCGCATGACCCTGCTGGTCAAGGCCGGCAACAAGCTGGTCCAGCCTGGGGCGATAGTCGTGGAAGAGCCGCGCGGTAACGAGCCTCGTACCGTCGAAGTGCCCAAGAACCTGCCGGAGAAGAACGCCGATGGCAAGGTTGTAACCCCGGGCCAATAGGCGTAAGGGGTTTGCCAAACCGCCGCATGTGGACTATATGTTGAGAACAAGTCGAGAACATTCGGCTTGGGCGGTCGTGTGGATCATTAACAGGAATCGTTAACCTACGCTCTCTGCGGTGGCCGTAAGGCTTGGATTCGCGCACGGAAGTCTTTAAGAGTCATATCAACGAGTCGGGTCTGCGCGCCTTTTTGTGCCTGCGCGGCCGGTAGTCAGAAAGGCAGTATCCAATGGCGGGAAGCGTCAACAAGGTCATCATCATCGGCAATCTGGGCAAGGACCCGGAAATCCGTACACTGAACTCCGGTGAGCGCGTTGCCAACCTGACGGTTGCGACCTCCGAACAGTGGCGCGACAAGATGTCGGGCGAACGCAAGGAAAAGACCGAGTGGCACCGTGTCGTTATCTTCAACGACAACCTGGCCAAGATCGCCGAGCAGTACCTGCGCAAGGGCTCGACCGTCTATCTTGAAGGTTCGTTGCAGACCCGCAAATGGACTGACCAGCAAGGACAGGAAAAGTACACGACCGAAATCGTCCTGCAGCGCTTCAACGGCAACCTGACCCTTCTGGGCGGCCGTGGTGAAGGTGGTGGCGCGTCATCCGGCGGTGGTTACAACGACTATGAAGACTCCTACGGTGGTGGTGGCGCTCCGGCTTCGGCAGGACCGAAGCAGCAGTCCAAGCAGCCGGCCCAGAGCTTCGATCTCGACGATGAGATCCCGTTCTAGTCGATATTCCGACGAGAACAGTAACGTAAGTACCAACAGCAAGACATTGATTCATGACCGATAACGACAGCGGCGATAATCTGGGCGGTGATGTCGATCCGTACGAAGGTTCGGGTGGAGCTCTGCCGCCGGGCATTGGCCATGTCTCGATCGAGGATGAGCTGAAGCGCTCGTATCTCGACTACGCCATGAGCGTCATCGTCTCGCGGGCACTGCCGGATGCGCGCGATGGCCTGAAGCCTGTCCATCGCCGCATCCTCTATATGATGCAGGCTTCGGGCTACACGCCGGAAAAGTCCTACGTCAAGTGCGCCCGTCCCGTCGGCGACGTCATGGGGCGGCTGCATCCGCACGGGGATTCCGCCATCTACATGGCGCTGGTGCGTATGGCGCAGCCCTTTTCGATGGGACTGGTCCTGATCGACGGCCAGGGCAATTTCGGTTCGGTCGACGGCGACCAGCCGGCGGCCATGCGTTACACCGAATGCCGCCTGGCCAAGCCAGCCATGTCGCTGCTGGCGGACATAGACAAGGACACGGTCGACTTCCAGCCGAACTACGACGGTAAGGAAGAAGAGCCGACCGTTCTGCCGACGCGGATTCCGAACCTGCTGGTCAACGGCGCCGGCGGCATTGCCGTCGGCATGGCGACCAACATTCCGCCGCACAATCTCGGCGAAGTCATCGACGCCTGTGTCGCCCTGCTCGATAATCCCGCCGTTACGCTCGAAGAACTGCTCGATATCGTTCCCGGTCCGGACTATCCGACCGGTGGCGAAATTCTCGGCCGCTCCGGTGCGCGCCAGGCGTTGCTGACCGGCCGCGGGTCGGTCGTGACGCGCGGCAAGGCCAGCGTCGAGACGATCCGCAAGGACCGCGAAGGAATTGTTATCACCGAAATTCCGTATCAGGTGAACAAGGCCGCCCTGATCGAACACATCGCCGAACTGGTGCGTGACAAGCGGATCGAAGGCATCAGCGACGTCCGCGACGAAAGCGACCGTCACGGTATGCGGGTCGTTGTCGAACTGCGCCGCGACGCATCGGGCGACGTCATCCTGAATCAGCTCTATCGCTTCACGGCGCTGCAATCGAGCTTCGGCGTCAACATGCTGGCG
>CAMLLA010000377.1 GCA_946480525.1 uncultured Asticcacaulis sp.
CCCAGCCGGATATTGCCCGGTCCGCCTTCGGCCTGGCCCAGCAGGCGGCCTTCGGCATCACGGAGGCGGACCCGGCAATGGGTGCCGCCGCCGTCGACGCCGGCGAAGAGCAGGGGCTTGGGGGTATTGGAAACAACAGACATGAGGAAACCTTAGGATTTCTTGCCCTGTGAGCCGGCGAACAGGCCGAAGAACAGGATGTAGGCGTAGCAGGGCACCATCAGCGCCATGAAGACGAGCTGGAAGTCGTAGGTCTGCTTCAGAAAGCCGTAGAGCGCCGTAATGACGCCGCCGCCGGCGATGCCCATGACCAGGAAGGCCGAACCCAGTTCGGTCAGCTTGCCCAGGCCCTTGATGCCCAGCGGGAAGATGGCGGGCCACATCATGGCGTTGGCGAAACCCAGCGCGGCGACGAAGCCGACGCTGACATAACCCTTGGTCAGGAAGGCACCGATGGTCAGGACAATGCCGAGGATGGCCGACCAGGTCAGGTATTTTTCCTGGCTGATGAAGCGCGGAATGGTGATCAGGCCGACGATATAGCCGACGATCATCGCCACCAGGGTTGCCGAGGTGAAGTACTTGGTCACGTCCAGCGGCAGGCCGAAGCTGCTGCCATAGGTCGAGATGGCGTCACCCGCCATGACCTCGGCGCCGACATAGGTGAAGATGGCCAGGAAGCCGAAGAACATCTGGAGGTAGGCGAATTTCGAGCCCTTGCCCGAATCGGGATTGGCATCGTCGCTGAGCGCCGGCAGGGGCGAAAACCAGACGAAGACCGCCAGCGCGACCAGGAAGCCGGCAACGGCCAGGTAGGGCATGTGGATGCGGGCGGCGAAAGCGTTCAGGATGGCGTCACGCGCCGCCGGATCGTTGGCGGCGGCTTCGACCTGGGCGGCCAGGTCACCGATGCCGTGCAGGATCAGGGTGCCGACGATGATCGGCGCCAGGAAACCCGCGCCTTTGTTGAACAGGCCGAGGACGGCAATGCGCTGGGCGGCGCTGTCGATCGGCCCCAGGACCGAGATATAGGGATTGGCTGCCGTCTGAAGGATCGAAAGACCGCCACCGATGATGAACAGGCTGGTCAGGGTGCCGGCAAACTGCCGTCCCGAGGCGAATTGCGCGAAACAGGCGGCGCCGACAGCCATTACGACCAGGCCCGCGGCCATACCACGCTTCATACCGATCTTCTTGAGCAGAACGGCCGCCGGGATCGAAAGAAAGAAATAGGACAGGTAGAAGACCGATGGCACCAGCAGCGCCACGCTGTCGCTGACATTGAAAGCCACCTGGGCAAAAGTGATCAGCGGGCCATTCAGCCACGTCACGAAGCCAAAGATAAAGAACAGCAGGCAGAACAGCAGCACGGCTCCCCAGGGAGTCTTTTGCGGCGCTGCGTCGGATGCGGTCGTGGACGGTGTCACTGGCATGGGTGTGGTTCCTCCCCCGTTATAATACCAATTGGCCTAAGTGGTATCGCCTATTTGAATCCAAATTGCAATCTGCGCAATGAAGAATCTATCACCGGCCCCGCATATTCTCCAAATTAATGTTATTTCCTTTATTAAATAGGCCATCCAACCGCTTTTCGCGACATTATTATCACACGGGCATCGCGATTCATAAGGTTTGCGATGCTACCAAAAGATTGAAGTTGACAGATTTTTGAAACCAAAGTTAGCGTCCGGTCCTAAGATAGGTACTTTAATGGTCCCTGGTGGTATTGTCTTGGTTCCATTTGGTGCTTGTCTAACAGACTGAGCGCGGCAAACAAAATCGGGTTTTTGGGCTGGCCTATGCCGCAGGTGAGCCCAAATTAGGGAAATCATCTTATGAAATTCAAGCGTCATATCCTTATGACCAGCGCCGTTGCGTCGATCGCGCTCGGCCTGTCGATGGGCGCCGGCGTGTCCGTGGCGAATGCCCAGGACACTACGGCTTCCGACACGGACACCGTCGTCGTTACCGGCATCCGCAAGTCGCTGCAAAGCGCGCTGAAGCAGAAGCGCAATTCTGACCGCGTGTCCGAAATCATCACTGCCGAAGACATCGGCAAGTTCCCGGACAAGAACGTCGCCGACTCGCTGGCGCGTGCCACCGGCGTCAACGTCGTCACCGGCTCGGCGAATGCCGGCGGCTTCGGTGAAAACGAACGCATCTCGATTCGTGGCACCGATCCGACGCTGAACCTGACCCTGATGGACGGGCACAATGTCGCGACCGGCGACTGGTTCGTGCTGGATCAGACCAATGGCGGCCGTTCGTTCAACTACACCATGCTGCCGTCGGAAGTCGTCGGCACGGTCGAAGTGATCAAGGCGTCGTCGGCCGACCTGCCCGAAGGCGGCATCGGCGGCACGGTCGACGTCCACGTCCGCAAGCCGCTGGACATGAAGGCCGGCCAGTTCAACATGTCGGCCCAGGCCATGTACGCGACGCTGGCCGAAGAGTGGGCGCCCAACGTATCGGGCATGTACTCGTGGAAGAATGACAACAAGGACTTCGGCTTCCTGATCGGCGGCTATTATGAAAAGCGCCAGTTCCGTCGCGATGGCCAGGAAGTCCTGGGTTACAGCTCGGTCGCGAACTTCGCCGGTTCGGGCCAGACCCTGCTGGTGCCGTCGCTGATCGGTTCGGCCTACTTCACCCAGGAACGCGTCCGCAAGGGCGCCAACTTCATGATGCAATGGAAGTCGGACAAGCTCGATCTGGCTTTCTCCGGTCTGTACACGCACCTGGAAGCCGATAACGAAAACCACAACTTCATGCTGTGGGGCTCCAAGCTGGCCGGTCAGACGCCGAACAGCTACACGACCAAGGACGGTTTCGTGACATCGGCGACCTGGGATGCGGCGGACGCCGCCGCGGCCGGCGGAGCGATCGTGCAGGACGACATCTTCCGCAAGGCGCACTCCAGCACCTATGTGCTGAACCTCGACATCGGCTATGATTTCACCGATCGTTTCTCGATGGATGCACAGGTGGGCTTCACTTCGGGCGAGGGCGTCACGGACGACACCGCCGCATGGGAAACCTACTGGGATAATGTTGGCGCCAGCTATACCCTGGGCAAGGTCACCAATGTCGCCTATGCCGGCCTGCCGGCCGATCCGACCTCGGCAGCCTACCTGAATAACAAGTTCAGCTGGTCGTGGGGCGGCACGGTCAAGTCTCCGGACAAGGAGGCCTACGCCAAGGTCGATTTCAAGTATGACCTCAACAGCGGCATCTTCAAGTCGATCCAGTTCGGCGCGCGCCACACCGACCACAGCCGCGTCCTCGACTACCTGGCCTATGCCTGGTCCGGCAACGGCGCCAACAGCGGCACCTCGGCGGTCGATCTCGGCACCGTCTTCAAGGGCGGCGTGACGCCGGACAACTATGCCGAGGAAATCGGCGATATCCCTGGCTACTCCTACGCCGATGGGGCCGCGGTCTATGATTATCTCGACAGCCACAATGGCGGCCGTACCTTCGCCTTCTATCCGCCGCTGAGCTTCAGCGTCGAGGAAAAGACGAGCGCCTACTATGCCATGACCAAGCTGGCCGGCGACAACTGGCGCGGCAATGTCGGCCTGCGCGCCGTCCAGACAAAGACGACCTCGACCCAATGGTCGGCCAATGCGCCGGTCAAGTCGGTGACCAACGTCTTCGGCTCCTGGGGTTCGGAAACGACGGAGAAGGCATACTGGGACTATCTGCCGAGCGCCAACTTCACCTTCAACGCGTCCGATACGCTGCTTATCCGCGCCGGCGCCGCGAAGGTCATGACGCGTCCAGGTTACGCCCAGCTGGCCGGTGCCTTCTCGCTGGTCGACTCGAACCTGACCGGCACGGCGGGCGGCAACCCGAACCTGGAGCCGTACCGTGCGTGGCAGACCAACCTGGGTGCGGAATGGTACTATGCGCCTGAAGCCCTCGTGTCGTTCGGTGTCTTCAACCTCGACATCGACAACTACATCACGACCGAGACCTTCACGCAGTTCTTCA
>CAMLLA010000378.1 GCA_946480525.1 uncultured Asticcacaulis sp.
GGCCAAGCATCGTTTTACGTTAAACGATGCGCCCTTCCTGTGCATCGCCGGGCTTTGGCGCGACGGCGAGGGCAACCAGCCGCCCAGTTTCACCATGCTGACAACCGAGCCGGGGCCGGACATCAAGCCTTACCACAATCGCCAGATCGTGGTGCTCAGGCCCGAGTCGTGGATGGACTGGCTGTATCTCAGCAAGCCTGAGGAGACGCTTCTAAAGCCCTTGCCGGAAGGTTCGCTGTTGGTCGAAACGGTGCGCAAGGGCAGCGACGAACCTGTCCGGCAGGCGGAACACGCATAGGCCTGGGGGTCAGGCCGGCAGCTTCACCGTCAGGATCAGGATGTCGGTGTCGGTGGTCCAGCTGATTTCGCCACCTGCTTCGGTGACGACGCTGTACAGCCAGTGCGGCTGGATCCATTGGCCGGCCAGGCCGTCACTCAGTTGCTTGCCGCTCAGGGCTTCGATGGCTTCGGGCTTGAGCCGCGTGCGCGGGCCACGTGCCTCGGCGGTTATGGTCAGCTGGCCGTCTTCAGCGACGGCTTCCAGCCGCATCTTCCCGCCCATGGGCAATGAATTGCCGGCCAGCAGGCCGAGGTTCAGCAGGGCCCGGGCCGCGGGTTTCTCAAAGACGACATTCGGCTCGATGCGGAAGTCCAGTTCGGCGCGCAGGGACGCGTACATGTCGTTCAGGATCTTGTTGAGCTGGGCGGCATTGAAGGCTTCGGCCGTATTGGCCGCGCCGAAGGCGACGCGGGCGAAGTAGACCAGGGCCACGAGCTTCTTGGCGGAGGTCGAAATCAGGTTCAGCGCTTCCTGCTTCATGTCCTGGGCGGACGGATCTTCAAGCAGGTCAAGACCCGACATGATGGCGCCGGCGGGGGAGATGAAGTCGTGGCACAGCTTGGCGACCATCTGGGTGGCCAGCTCGTGGCGTCCGGCCAGGCTCTGGCTTTCGGACGCCTTGTCTTCCGTTTCGGCCGCTGCGTCGGCGGCCGGCGACTCGAGGCCCTCGACGGGCGCGACGGTGTTCAATACGGGCGACAGATCATCCATGCTCATCGTCATACCTTCTCTTCAGGCCTTTTGGGGGGCCTTTTCGGCGGGCGCGCACCTTGACAGGGCGGTAAGATTAGTTTGTCTCACACAAGATGTGAGGTGATTTGGCTTAACCGGAAAGTTAAGACGCGATAATATCTCTTAAAATGTTCTTAACGAGGGATTAACAAAAGCGCACGGGCGCACGCTTTCCCTTGTCGCGTAAGGCATCTGCCTGTTCACTATTTTTAACGTTTCCTGCAAGGAGCACGCCCAATGGCCTCTTCCGACGACCTGAAGCCGTCCGCAACCGCAAGCCGCTTTGCCCGCAAGGGGCGCGGCCGCGTCTTCGATTCGATCCTCGACACCATGGGCGACACGCCGCTGGTTCGCCTGCCGCGCCTGTCGGCCGAGTATAACGCCAAGGGCACCGTCCTGGCCAAGCTCGAATTCTTCAACCCGATCGCCTCGGTCAAGGACCGTATCGGCATTTCGATGATCGAGGCGCTGGAATCGTCGGGCAAGCTGAAGCCGGGCGGCACGATCATCGAGCCGACCTCCGGCAATACCGGCATCGCGCTGGCCTTCGTCGCCGCCGCCAAGGGCTACAACATTATCCTGGTCATGCCGGAATCGATGTCGATCGAACGCCGCAAGATGCTGGTCCTGCTGGGCGCCAAGCTGGAACTGACCCCGGCCGAAAAAGGTATGCGCGGCGCCGTCAACCGCGCCCAGGAACTGATCAATGAAACGCCCGGCGCCGTCATGCCGCAGCAGTTCGAAAACGAAGCCAACCCTTATATTCATGAAATCTCTACCGCCGAAGAAATCTGGAACGATACCGATGGCGCCGTCGACGCGGTCGTGTCGGGCGTCGGCACCGGCGGTTCCATCACCGGCATCGGCCACGTCCTGAAAAAGAAGAAGCCTTCGGTGAAGCTGATCGCCATCGAGCCGGAAGCCTCGCCCATCCTGTCGGGTGGCGAGCCTGGCCCGCACAAGATCCAGGGCATCGGCGCCGGCTTCGTGCCGGGCATCCTCGATCGTGGCGTCATCGACGGCGTTGAAACCGTATCGAACGACGCGGCCTTCGCCATGGCGCGCAAGGCGGCGCGTACCGAAGGCCTGCCGGTCGGCATCTCCTCGGGTGCTGCGCTGGAAGTCGCGTTCCGCCTCGCCGCCCGTGACGAATATGCCGGCAAGACGATCGTGGCAATCATCCCGTCCTTCGCGGAAAGGTACCTCTCCACCGCCCTCTTCGACGGTCTTTGACATCCAAATCCGTGGTCGATAAGTGCGTTGGCGTCGCTTGGCTGTATAAGAATACAGCCGTCGCTCGCCGCCTGCTTCTCGACTCACGGCTTCGGCGTCAAAGCGACGTCACGATAAATTATACCTCCCCGGCTTGCCGGGGAGGGGGACCGCACGAGTGAGCCATCGACAGATGGCAAACGAGATGTGGTGGTGGGGTTTCTTGCTTTCCTTCACCCTCGACCAACGCCCTGGCGGGTGGTTTGCCTGGCCCAGTCGGCGATGCCGAGTTTGCTTGGCAGGTTTTCCATAGCCTTGTTGAGTTGGTCGTTCTTCGCTGAACGGCAGCCTTTGTCGTGCTGAAGTACGGTTTGCGTGCCATCCGCGCTGGTCCAGATGATGCGGTAATGCTGCTGGTCGCTCATCCGGCTTTCACATTCAGTGTCGGCCGTTGTCCCGGTCGCCGGACGGTAGGCGGCGAGTGATGTCGAAATCGCCCTGTAGGCCTGCGCGCCGCCGTCCCTTTCCTGTCTGCCAAGCGTCGCCGTGTGGCGTTCGCCTTCGAAGGCGACGTGCCCGTCGGCTGTGACGGACACAGTGTAGACCGGGCAGAATCCGAAGCAGGGCCCGACGGAGTAGCTGATCGTTTCCCCGCTTGCGGGCACCGATGGATCCTGCAAGGACACGCAGGCGGCAAGGCCAAGCGCGACGGCAAGAGGGACAAGAGCAAGCAACGATTTCATGATGGCTCCTTTGGTGGTAACAGGTTACGTTGGCATCCAATTGTGTCAGCTGTTAAGCGCCTCGCAAACATATGCACAGCTTTGCCCGCAGGGCTCCTATACAAATGCTTAACGCATCCCCGGCATTATGCCGCCTATGCTGAATGCCAGTTCGTCAAGTTCAATTCCGGAAGATGCGGCCGATTTCGAGCCTGCCGGTGAGGGCGCGGTCGTCACCCTGTTCGACGACCTGGCCGTCATTCCGCCTTCGGCGCCGTCGCGGCAGGTGCTTATGCGCCGCCTGGCCGACGTGGTCTGCTTGCCGGAAAGCCGTATCAACGCCTTCGAGCGTTCCGTCACCGCCGACCTGCTGGTCGAAATGCTGCGCGAATCGGATATCGCCGAGCGGGCGAAGGTGGCAAAGCGCCTGAGCATCCTGGCCGAACTGCCCAATTCGCTGGTTCGCCTCCTGTTGGTCGATGAGATCGAGGTGGCGCGCCCCCTGATCGAGGATGGCGAAGCCCTCAGCGATTCCGATCTCTATTACTGCGCTCGCAATGGAAAGGCCGGGCATCGCCTGATGCTGGCGGCGCGCAAGGGGCTGTCGAGCCTGCTGTCCGAAGTGCTGGTCGAAAGCGAGGAGATCGCCGCGATCGAGGTTCTGCTGAAAAACGGCAAGGCGACCTTGTCCCAGCAGGCGATCGAAACAATCGTCGCCATGAGCCAGAACGAACCGTCGCTTATTCCTCTGCTCATGCGCCGCCCGGAAATGCGTCCATCGTCCGCCTATGTCCTGTTCTGGTGGAGCCCGGCGGATGTGCGCAAGGTCATTCTCAGCCGCTTTGGCGTCAACCGCGAAGTCATGCAGGACATGGCGTCCGACGTCTTTGCCATGGCCGCCAAGGAAAAGTGGCAGGACGCCATGTCGCGCAAGGCGCTGCAGTTCATCGAGCGCCGCCAGCGCAACCGC
>CAMLLA010000379.1 GCA_946480525.1 uncultured Asticcacaulis sp.
TTTATTTGGTGTGGTTGGTGACACGCGGCGCAGGCATGCGCCAAACTGCCGCAGCGGTTACCAAAACTTAAGTCGGTAGCCGGACGATCCTGCGTTATAGTGCCAAGGGTCTGGGTGCCATTTGTTTTTGTTGCGATATTTACCGAAACAGCGTTCGACGGAGCCAAAACCGCTGCGCACTTTTCGGAATATCGCTTAAGGAGTGCGATGTCGTTCTGGAAAAACCTGGCGCAGATGGCGGTACGTCGGTTCGATGCGGCCGAATGCGTGGAATGCCCGAAGGGGCAACCGGGTGCTGATCCGGCCTTCGCTACGGCGGTAACGGCGCTGGGGGCCAAGCTTGCCATGGCGGACGGCCTTGTCCAGGACGTCGAGCAGACCGCCTTCCTTCAGGTATTCAAGCCGGAAGACGCCGCGCGACGCGACGTGCTGCGGCTGTATGAGCTGGCGCGCCAGACGCCGCACGGTTTTGAGTCCTACGCCAAGCGGCTGGCCAAGCGCTATTCAAGCTGCCCGCAGATTCTGGAAGACGTTCTGGAGGGGTTGTTTCATATCGCCGTGGCGGATGGCTATCTGACGCACGAAGAAGAAACCTATCTGGAAACGGTGTCGCGGCTGTTCGGCCTCAAATCGACGACCTATCGCAGCATCAGGTCAGGCTATGTGCCGGCCGACGCCGAGGATCCCTACACCATTCTCGGCATCGAGCCAAACGCCAGCGACGAAGAGGTACGCCGCGCGCGCCGTGCGCGACTGAGCGACGTCCATCCCGATCGCATTCGCGCCCGGGGGCTGCCGGCAGAGTTCGAGGCCCTGTATACCCAGAAGTCCGCGCGCATAAATCTGGCCTTTGACCACATCATGAAGGAGAGAATGGCCGACAGCACGATAATGTGATCTCCTGCAAGGGGATTTGCAGTGCAATGAAAAAGCCAGCCCGTATGGTTATGGAAAAATTAAAATTCGCTCTGTTTGATGGTGGAGAGGTTGACGCGAGGCTGTTTCGTGACAATCTTGTAGCAGCAAGAGCCGCGTATCCTGGCCTCTGTCAGTTCAAGGTTTAAGAGTATGACCAATAATCCGTCCTTTGCTTCATTTAAGCGTTCGTATCGGCCGTGGGGGCAGGTTCGCAGGAGGAACATGGTGTCGCGCGTTCTGCATATTATCGCGATGACCGCCCTGGGTTTGGCGGTTCTGGCCGGTCTGGCCTTTCTGGTCATCTTCGCGGCCTCGGTTGCGGTGATCGGCTCGGCGGCTGTTGCCCTGATGGCGCTGGCCGCTTTTGTCACGCGCAAGCCGGTGCGCGTTTTCGTGCGCGGCCGCGAAAAGGCCAAGGACGACGGCAAGGGACTCTATGAGGCCCGCAAGACCGGCTCGACCTGGAGCGTATACTAGACGACATTACCGGAAACGGTATCGATGACCCCGCGCGGTTGCCGCGCGGGGTTTTTTGATGCGTCCGGATGTTCGGCAAAAAACGGCTGACACTTTTATGCGCATTGCGTTATGGCTGAGGCATGTCACTGATCGATCTGCCTTCGCCCAATTTCAATGAACGAAAGGGGCTGCCTGACATGGTGGTCCTGCATTACACCGGCATGGCGACGGCAAAAGCCGCGCTCGATCGCCTCTGTGACCCAGAGGCCAAGGTGTCCGCGCACTATGTCGTCGATGAAGACGGCTCGATCTACCATTTGGTGCCGGAAGAACGCCGCGCCTGGCATGCCGGGGTGTCCTACTGGCGCGGCGAAACCGACATCAATGGCTGTTCGATCGGTATCGAAATCGTCAATCCCGGCCATGAGTTCGGTTATCGTGATTTTCCGGCGGTGCAGATCGATGCGGTCACAAGCCTGCTCGATGGTATCCGCGAACGCTGGGATATCCCCGACAGCCGTATCCTCGGCCATTCCGACATTGCGCCGGCGCGCAAGGAAGACCCGGGCGAGCGCTTTCCGTGGAAGGTGCTGGCCGATCATGGGCACGGCCTGTGGGTCGAGCCCGACCTGCCGCCGGCGGGCGCCATGGGGCCGCCGCTGGGACCGGGCGACGAGGGCCTGGGGGTCTTTTCGCTGCAGTCGGCGCTGGGCAAGCTCGGCTACAATGTCCTGGGCGGCGGGCCTTACGACGACGAGACCCTGACGATCGTGCGCGCCTTTCAGCGTCATTGGTTGCCCGAAGTCATCGGAACGGAGATCGAGGGCAGGGCGGACGCCGCCACGCGCGTGCGCTTGATGGCCTTGCTGCGACACATAACCCTTCTGGAGGTCTGAGGATCATGGATGGACAACGCATTCTGCTGGCGATTGCCGCGCTTTGGGGGCTTCTGGGCATGCTGATGCTGGCGTCGGGATCGCATCCGCCGCAGATCGGCGTACTGGCGGTCGGCGGCCAGGTCATGATGTTTCACGCCCTGGCTGCCCTGGCCCTGATCAACACGTCATTGCTCAGCGGCTGGAAGCGCGCCTTGCCGTTGGCCCTCATGCTGACTGGCAGCGGCCTGTTCGGCCTGTCGATGTGGCTGCGCACGGCTGGCGTGCTCGATTTCGGTGTCCTGGCGCCGATCGGCGGCGGCCTGGCCATCATCGGCTGGATCGTGCTGGCGGTGGGTGCCCTGCTGCCGATGCGGGATACTGGATCGGTATGATTAGGTACCGATCCAGGTTTTGTTTGGTCGCGATATTTGAGGCAAAAACCGCTGACACGTTTTGCCATATCGCTCCAAGTCAACAGCCTTGATCTTTCGCGTCTTTACGCGCACATAGGCGTCGGATCAGATGGCCGGACGGTCGCGGGTAGGGTTCGCCCTATTTGAGGAAAGTCCGGGCTCCACGGCAATATGGCGGCGGGTAACACCCGCCGGGGGTGACCCCAGGGATAGCGCCACAGAAAATAAACCGCCCGGCTCCGGCCGGGTAAGGGTGAAACGGTGCGGTAAGAGCGCACCGCGTCTGCGGTAACGCAGGCGGCACGGCAAGCCCCGCCAGGAGCAAGACCAAATAGGAACGGCGCGCCGGAAGCAATTCCGGCAGGGCATTGCCGCCCGGGACCGTTCGGGTAGGTTGCGTGAGCCGTCCAGCAATGGCCGGCCAAGAGGAATGATCGTCACGATCAAGGGTCTTGCGACCCGAAGTCGTACAGAACCCGGCTTACAGGCCGTCTGATCCTTTTCATTCCAAGCATGGCTATGCCTAAGCGCAGAACCGCACACTTTTCCACCTGTCCCTTAAATATCCACAGCTATCGAAAAGGTTGCGGGAGCCTTAATCAGGTTGCGCGCGTTTACCTTTGATTCAGCATGATTTGTTCAAATAACGCGAATACGACCGAATAGTTTGTTCTGTGTATGTTCTGGTTCGCAAGTTATGTGGCCACGATTTCCGAGTACAGAATCCAGGTTGAGTGTCACTCAGAGTCATTGCGTCCCATTTAATCCCATGTTAACCCAGACATTATCGGGCGATCGGTTTGGCAAGAAGCCGGGAGTCGCGCCCATGGTTCGGCAGGGAGCGGGTCGGTATGACCCGGGTGTGGGGTGTTTCTCTCAAGCCACGAGAAGCAGTTGGATTCCAAGCGGCGACTGCTCGTTCCGCAGGACTTCCGTGCCTCGGCCCTGGCACCGCACGATGGCGTTGAACCGTTCGAAGGTCTTTATTGTTTTGCTGCCATCAACGCATCGTGTCTCGAATGCGGAGGGGCGGCGTTTTTTGCCACTTATCGCGCCGTGATCGAAGCTCATCCTCCCCTGTCCCCGACCCGCAAGGCCCTTGAGCACCGCTTTTATGCGTCAATGCATCGCCTTGCCTTCGACACGGCCGGCCGTATCACCCTGCCGGAAGCCCTGTGCGATCGCTTCGACCTGAGGGGCGGGGTCCTGCTGACCGGACTTGGGACCTCCTTCCAGATCTGGGAGCCCGGCGCCTATTCCGCCTATGCCGAGGAACAGGACCGCCTGGT
>CAMLLA010000380.1 GCA_946480525.1 uncultured Asticcacaulis sp.
AGCCTGGCCGCGCGGCTGGCTCAGGCGATCGTCCTGGCCGTCGGGCCGCTGTTCATTGCCGCCGCCCTGTTCGACATGTCGATTGGCCTGTTCGTCGGGTGGTTGCGGGCCATGATCGCCCTGTTCATAGCTCAAACGGGCTATGCGGTGAGCGCTGCACTCGAACTGTCTTTTTTGACGGGAGACCTGTCGCGCCTGCAGACTTCCCCTGATGCCGGCGCCCCCTTGCTTATCGGGCTGTTCTTTGTTGCAGGGTGTACAGCTGTAACCTTGGTCGCGGTGCTCGCGGCAGGCGGATTCCTACCTGCCGACCTGATCCGGCGCGCCGGCAGGTTCGTGACCGCGCGAATGGGAAGCGAGGCGCCTTCGGCCCCGCGATCTCCCTGGCCGGTGCCGGAAATTCGGACCGAGCCCCCGGTTTCGCGGGCGCAGCGCGTAACGGACGCCGTCGGCGCATTGGCGGTGGCCGATGAGCAGCGGCAGAACAATAGCCGGGGCGGTGCCGGTGCTTCAGCCTGGGCAGGCACCACTGAAACCTTGGCGGGTGCGGGGCCCGGCCTGCGGCGGCCGACACATATGCGGGCGTCAACGGGTGCGGCGAAGCGGGATTTGATTTCATGAAGACAGACACGCAATCCTATTACGCGGACAGCTCGAGCTGGGCGCAAAGCGAAGCCGACGCGGCGCGGCGCGCCCGCAACCGGGCCTGGCTCGTCGCCGGAGCAGCGGCTCTGATCGCTGTCGCAGAAGCCCTCGCCCTGGCCAGCCTGGTTCCGCTCAAATCGACAAATGTTGTGCCGGTCCTGGTCGACCGGCAGACCGGATTTGTAGAAGTGCTGGACAAGAACGGCAGCAAGCCCTTGCGGGCCAATACCGCTCTCACGCGTTCGATGCTGGCGCAGTATGTCGTCGCCAGGGAAGGATTCGATATTACGGCCCTGCGCGCCGATTACCGAAAGGTGATGCTGTGGTCGGGCGGTCAGGCGCGTGGCGAATATGCTGCCCTGATGCCCGCGCAGAATCCGCAAAGTCCCCTCAAACTCTATCCACGTTCGACGGTAGTGGCAGTCAATATCGAATCGATCTCGGAATTGGGGCCGAAGACCGCCCTGGTGCGTTTCACGACGACCCGAATGAACGAAGGCGCCACTGGCGGTATGCCCGGCTATTACGCCGCAGTGGTCACCTATCAGTTTTCGGACGGACCGCTTAGCGCGGAGGACCGGCTGGTCAACCCGCTGGGCTTCCAGGTAACTCGTTACAGGCGCAACGACGAAACAGCGCCGCGACCGACTCGGGGGTTCACAATGGCAATACCCCTGGAGGGGCCGGACGCCACGGCATTCACGGATGCCCGTGATGTGGCGCCTTCAGACGATGGCCCGGACGCCGTGGCGAGCGCGAGGGAACCGTGACAACACGCCGCCATCTCCTCGCCATGATCGCCATCCTGCCGCTTGCTGCGGGTGCCCCGGCTCGCGCGGTCGTTACGCCCAGTCCCGGTCTGAAAGATCCCCGGATACAAACGGTCGATTACGATCACGATGAGGTTGTCGCCTTACGTGTCGCACTGGGCTACGCCGTGGCTGTCGAATTTTCGTCGGACGAACGCATCGAAAACGTGGCGCTTGGGAACAGCGCCGTCTGGCAGGCCGTGGCTAACCATCGGGCCGATCGCCTGTTCATCAAGCCGATGCAGGGCGCGACCAACACCAACCTCACCGTAATCACCGATAGCCGCGAATACAATTTCGATCTGACCGCTGTCGCAACGCCAGACGCCACTACGCCGATATCTCTACGTTTCGTCTATCCGGTATACCTGGATCAGGCGGTTGCCCAGGATATGCCGAGGTCGCATTTTCGCTTCACAGGGACTACGTCTCTGCGTCCGTTGTCCATGTATGAGAACGGCTCCGCGACCTTCGTGGAATGGCGCGGTGACGGTCAGATTCCAGCGGTCTTTATGATCAACGACCAGGGGGGCGAGGTTCTGATCAACGGCGCCATGCGTGATGGCAAATATGTCATCGATCTTGTCGCCGACCGGTTCGTTTTCCGGCTCGGGGATCAAAAGGCGATGGCGACACGTCTTATCGAGAAGGAGCGGAAATGACCGGCGCCGGCACGCAAGGACTCGACGATCCGGGCCCCAAAGTGACCCTGCCGAAAGCGGGACCTTCACCGGTCATCGTGGCCGCACTCCTTTGCGTCATAGGTGGAGGGGTGATCTGGGCAAGCCAGGCCCACCTCGCCAAGCGCAAGGCGGCACCGCGCACCGCGCCGGCCGTCATGGCGGTTCCACCGCCTATTGCGCCACTGGACATTCCGCCGCCACCGCCCGAGCAGGCTTCCCCGCCGGTCCCCGAAATCCGCTATGTCCCGGCCCCAGCGCCGCCGCCGGTCATCCAGTATGTCGAGCGCCCTGGTCCGCCGCCGATACCACCGGCACCCGAACCGCGATTGTCCGAGCCCGTCATGACGATCGACCTGCCTTCCGCGTCGCCGGCAGAGACCCCGGCGCCGGACGATACGCCGGCGCGCGCCGTGATCATGCGCAACCGCGCCATGCTGGTCCCCCAGGGGGCGCTTATTCCGGCCGCGATCGAGACGCCGGTCGATTCCAGCCAGGGCGGGGCCGTGCGGGCCATCACGACGGGTGACACGCGCGGCTTCGACGGAACGCGTGTCCTCATCCCGCGCGGTAGTCATCTGATCGGCGAAATCCGTGCCGGGACCCAGGCCAACCAGAGCCGCGTCGCGATCCAGTGGACACGCCTGATCCGGCCCGACGGCATCGCCATCAAGCTGACGGCGCCGGGAGCAGACCTGCGGGGCGGAGCAGGGGTCGCGGGTAAGGTCGATAATCATCTGATGGCGCGTATCGGGTCCGCCGCCCTTCAAACGGTCCTGACAGTAGGCGTTGCCCTGGCGTCGCGTCCCGGCGACGGTTCGGTGGTTCTGGGCATACCGGCCCAGACGGCGGGCAACGTCGCCCAGGCAGGCGCGGCGCAAGGGGAAAATGCGCCGACAGTCAGGGTCGAAGCGGGCACGCCGATCATGGTCTTCGTCAACCGGGACATGGACTTCACGGGGGTCTTGCCAAGACGATGACCGGCCAGGTTAACACTGAAGACCCCAGCGATTATCTCAGTCACTATCTCGCGCCGCTCCGGCCGTTGCTCGCCGATGCGGAGACGACCGATATCTATATCAACCGGCCGGGTGAGATATGGCGGGAGCGACTGGGAGGCGATATTGCGTGCCTGCCCCTGCCGGTACTCGACAGTGATTACCTGCAGCGCCTGGCCCGCCAGGTCGCCGTTTATTCGCACCAGGGACTGAGCCGTGCTCACCCGCTGCTCAGCGCCAGCCTCCCGGACGGCGCGCGCATCCAGATCGTCATGCCGCCGGCGACGCAGCATCATATCGCCATGGCCATCCGCCGCCATCGCGCGGCTGTGATGCCCCTGTCTGCCTATGCGCTGGCGCCGTCACAACGTCGCGGCGTTGTGACGGCGCCGATGGGCGAATTGGCGGAGTATCTGGCGGGTGCGGTCCGGCAAAGGCGTAATATTGTTATCTCTGGCGGCACATCGAGTGGCAAGACGACCCTGCTCAATTCGTTGCTGGCTGAAATCCCGCTGTCGGAACGATTGATCACCATCGAGGACGCGGCGGAGCTGCGCCCGGGGCACGCCAACAAAGTCCAATTGATCGCCAGCCGTGGCGGGCAGGGCGAAGCGAGCGTGACACCAAATGACCTGCTGGAGGCGGCCCTGCGCATGCGGCCGGACCGGATATTGCTTGGGGAGGTGCGCGGCGCCGAAGCCTATACCTTCCTCCGTGCCATCAATACAGGGCATCCAGGCTCGATCACGACTGTCCATGCCGACAGTGCCGAAGGCGCCCTGAGGCAACTG
>CAMLLA010000381.1 GCA_946480525.1 uncultured Asticcacaulis sp.
GCACTTATAGTATATATTGGTTCTTGCAATATAAAACACATGCATAAATCGCGTCATTCACGTATAATTCGATCCTCTAATATTTAAAATTGGCAAAAAATTTTAAAAATTATAGTGATAAGAAGTCATAAATAGCTGAATTCTACATTTTATATGCTCGTAAATTGTTTACATGAACACTGGTCCTCGTCCGGCTGCGCAAGTGCTATTGACAACGTTTTCCTTATTGTTCAGGCTTCTGCCGAAAGTCATTGACGCGGAACCGCAGCTTTCTCGTTACAGGCGATTTCAAAAACCGAAATAAGATCCGGGGAGTCGGATCAGAAGAGGAAACGATGCGCTTTGAATCCCCTTGTTCCGGCTGGTATCCGCGGATGGCTATCGCAGCTGCCGTTTTAGGGTGGGTCCCCATAGGTCTAGCGGCCGCCGCCTTGCCGGCATATGCCGCCACCAAGCCTGTGCAGACGGTATCGGGGGCGGTTCAGGGTGTAACCGCAGACGGTGTGGAATCGTTCAAGGGCATTCCGTTCGCGGCACCGCCCGTTGGGGATTTGCGGTGGCGCGCCCCGCAACCGGCTGAAAAATGGGTTGGGGTCAAAGTGGCCGATGCATTCGGTCATGATTGCATGCAAACGCCGTTTGGCGGAGATGCGGCGCCGCTGGGCGCCACACCTGGCGAAGACTGCCTGGTTCTCAATGTCTGGCGTCCCGCCGATGCGCCCAAGGACGCCAGGCTGCCGGTGATCTTTTGGATCTACGGCGGCGGCTTCGTCAACGGTGGCTCGTCGCCGCCGGTATATGACGGCGCTTCGTTCGCCCGTAAGGGCGTCATCATGGTGAGCGCCAACTACCGCCTGGGCCGGTTCGGCTTCTTCGGTTTCCCGGAATTGACCAAGGAAAACAAGGATAACGGCCTTCTCGGCAATTACGGCTATATGGACCAGATTGCCGCCCTGAAATGGGTCCAGGCTAATATCGCAGCCTTCGGTGGCGATCCCGGAAACGTCACCATCTTCGGTGAATCCGCCGGCGGCGGGTCTGTTCACACACTGATGACCTCCAAGCAGTCGCAAGGCCTGTTCGCCAAGGCGATCGTACAGTCGGGCGGCGGACGCGGGAACCTGATGGGCAACCGTGAGTTATCGAAGGATGGGCCAAACCTGCCGTCATCCGAAACGCTTGGTGTCAATTTTGCGAAAAAGAACGGTATTGAGGGCACGGGTCCGGATGCCTTGGCCGCCCTGCGCAAATTGTCTGCCGAACAGGTCAATGACGGCCTCGGCATGATGACCATGGGTCAGGCCGCCCAAACCTACGGTGGCCCTATGGTTGACGGCGTCATCGTTGCCGAGTCGCCGCAAGCGGCGTACGAAGCGGGCCGCCAGGCCAAGGTACCTTTTATGATCGGAGCAGTTACGGCGGACATCGGCTTCGGCTTTGCTCCAACCAAGGACGCTGCCTTTGCCGCGTTCGGCCCGTACGCCGATCAGGCCAGGACGGCATACGATCCTGATGGTTCGAAGGCCCTTCAGCAGATCAACACTGAGATCGCCATGGATAGGATGATGATCGAACCGTCCCGGTTTGTCGCGGCCACCATCTCACGGCAGGGCATTCCTGCCTATGAGTTCCGCTTTGGCTATGTCGCGGAATCGATGAAGAGCGAATGGACGACCGGCACCCCGCATGCGACCGAAATCCCGTACGTGATGAATACCGTTCAGGCCAAGTACGGTGACAAACTGACCGCGAGGGACGCCAGGATCGCAGACCAGACCAACAGCTACTGGGCGAATTTCGCCAAGACCGGCAACCCGAACGGTGAAGGTTTGCCAAACTGGCCGAAGTACGACGCGGCGAGGGACGAACTCATGCTGTTTACGCCTGAGGGTGTGCCAGCCGCCCAGGCCGATCCCTGGAAAGCCCGCATGGACGTTACGGCCGCCGCTGCCGCTCTGCCTCCGGCGCCACCGCCGGCCACCAGAACCGCAGATGGGCATTACGCCACAAAAATCACGCCGCTGAGCGACCTGATGAATGATCCCGCCGCCAAGGCGGTTCTCAGCAAACATATTCCTGACGTAGTCGGGAATCCTCAGATCGGCATGGCCGGCAATATGACGTTGCTGGCTCTTAAACAGTACGTCCCCGCCCTGACGGACGACGTTCTGGCAACAATCGACCGGGACCTGGCAGCCCTGCCCGTCCAGAAATAATGGTTTGGGGCCCTGACGCGTAAGCGCCAGGGCCCTGATCCCCGGCCTTCAGTCCGCGATTCGATCTTGCGACGCGCTGTTGCGGGTGAACTCGATCCCGACGACCGCCCCCCCCTCCTTAACGTCAGCATCTGTTTGACGCGTCGAGAGAAAGCGCTCTTCGCCCCCACTTCTCATGGAGATGCGAGGAATCGTGGCGATCTGCTTTGAATTTCCATTGAACTATCGCTTGACACATCCACAGTTATTTCGGATATTTCTGTCATGACAGAAATTGAAGACAATCCGAAAAAGATGCCTGAGGCCGTCGAACAGTTTGTCCTTCGCTGGGGCGATATGGGCAGCCAATGGGGCGTGAACCGCTCGGTGGCTCAGATCCAGGCGCTGCTGTTCCTGTCCGACCGGCCGCTCACGGCGGAAGATATCGCCGACCAGCTTGGCATCGCCCGCTCCAACATCTCGAACAGCCTCAAGGAGTTGCTGAACTGGAAGCTTATAAGGCGCGTTCCCGTGTTGGGCGACAGGCGAGATCATTACGAAGCGGAAGCTGACCTATGGCAAATGGCGACCAAGGTCGCGCAAGGCCGCAAGGAACGTGAAATCGATCCGATGGTCGCGGCCATCCGCGAGGGCATGGCCCATATCGACGACCCCGCCATAAGTCCGGTCGTACGCCAGCGGCTGGTCCAGATGCATGACTTCGTCACGACGGTCGATAGTTGGTATCAACAGATGTTGAACGTGCCGCCGGCGCAGATCATGACGCTCATCCGCATGGGGAGCAAGGTCGTCGGCCTGCTGAAATTCATTGGACAAATGGGCGGATCGAAGAAGGACGACTCATAGCCTTCATTTGCCAGTTGATTTCTCTTTATACAGAAACATCGGAATATTCGATATGAACGGGGTGGGAATATGTTTACCGGGTCAAATATTGTTCATGAGGTCGTGTGCGGCGCCGAGGCGTCGCAAGTCGAAGAATGCCTGGAGGCTGAACGGCGCTTTTATCAGCTTCTTGGCACGGAGGCCTGGGACCGGCTGCCTGAAGCGGTGCAAGTGCGATTTGCCAAGCGCATCTTGCCGGGCCATTCGGTGACCTATGAAGGCGAAATCGTCCAATGCCGGATGTCGACGGCGGGCTGGACACTGGCTCAACTATGCCGCTGCATTGGTGCGCCCTTGCCACTGTCCGATGAGACCGGCGTCGCGGCGATTGCAACCGTTACCGAAGATGGCGCCGGCGACGGACAGGTGTGGAGCCGCATGTATGCCCGCCATCGCGGCTTTCCCCAGGTCATCCACAGCGCCAAGCGCTTTGCGGGTCCAACCGGGCTGGAAGAATATCTTGGGGGCGGGTTCGGGATCGCGCTCACGGTCTGCGCCGAAGAGACGGGGATCTCCTTCCTCAGCGACCACTATTTTATGCGCCTCGGCCATTGGCGCGTTCGCCTTCCCAGGTGGTTAAGCCCAGGCGCTCTGCGCATCGACCATGAAGACGGCAGCGATGGCAGCTTCACATTCATTCTGTCGCTGCGTCACCCGGTGCTGGGCGAACTCATTCACCAGGTCGGACGGTTTCGTGACCGGCCGGCTCTCAACTAGATCGGAATGATTTTTGATGGAAGCGACCATTCCGATCTAAGATTTTGTTTTGTCGCGATATTTAAGGCGAAAACCGCTTACA
>CAMLLA010000382.1 GCA_946480525.1 uncultured Asticcacaulis sp.
TCAATAGCGCCCACAAGATATTCAATCAAGCCAACATAGCCCCAAAAGATGCCGGACTGCATGGCGGTGACCGTATCCTTGCCGATTATTCGCGCCGGTTTTTCGATGGCGACGCGCGGCAGCTTGGCGGCGGCTTGATGCAGGGCCTGCATAGACAGGTTGATGCCGGGCGCGATCACGCCCCCTTCCCAACCGCCATCATCGGCGACGACGTCGAACGTGGTCGCCGTGCCGGAGTCGATGATGATCAGCGGGCCGCCGTATTTAATGTGGCCTCCGACCGCGTTGACCAGCCGATCGGCGCCAGCTTCCGATGGTTTGCCAATGCGGACGTCAATACCCAAAAACGTATTGTCACCTACTACATAAGGTGTCTTGTGAAAGTAGCGTTTGACCAGGGTGCGCAGATTGAACAAGGACTGCGGCACGACGGACGAAATGATGCAGTCGTCGATCGCCTTGAAATCGAAGCCGTGCATGTTCAGCAGCTGATACAGCCAGACGGCATATTCGTCGGCGGTTCGCGTCGTTTCGGTCGCCGTGCGCCATTGCGCCACCCAGGTTTCACCGTCGTGCAGTGCAAACAGCGTATTGGTGTTGCCTTGTTCGATGGCCAGTAACATGTGCGGTTTTCCGAAGAAGAGTATGCAGGCTCAGGCCGGCGTAGCGGCGCTATAGGTGATATCGCCGCCGGTGATGGTGTAGATCTTGCCGTCCTCGCCTACGATTTCCAGCGCGCCATAGTCGTCCAGCCCCTTGAGCCGGCCAGTGGTTTTCACCCCGTCATGGTCAACCGTCAGGATACGGTCGCGGCCGTAGGCCCGTTCCAGCCAGGCCGCTGCCAATTTGCTGAAATCCTTCTCGCGCCACAGGTTGATGACGCCGTCGAGATGGCCGTTCAGCTTATGTAGCAAAGCCACGGCATCCAGAGACTTCGCTTGTGGGCTGATTTCACGCAAAGACACGGTTAGATAGTCTTCGAAGATCGGTGCGGCGGCAAGGTTGAGGCCGATGCCAATGACAACGCCCAGACGGTTCGGGTCAGGCGTGGTCTCGGTCTGGACCAGTATCCCGCAGAGTTTGCGGCCACGGTGCAGGACATCGTTCGGCCACTTGATGCGCATCGACTTGTCAGTATCCGGCACAATCGGACGCAACATCTCATAGACGGCCAAAGCCGTAACGAAGGAGAGTTGCGGAACATGGCGGACGTCGACCTCCATGACCTCGTAGCGCGAGGCCATGAAGTTGCCCTTGGTGCCGACCCAGGTCTTGCCGTGACGGCCAATCCCTTTTGTCTGCTCCTTGGCCAGTATCCAGCCGGGTTCGGACGGCCCAAGGCGCACACGCGCCAGAGCCAGGTTCTGGGTTGACGGCAGGCTGTCGAAGATTTCGAACTTCGCCATTTATCGCGCCGTCACCCTCCTCAAAGCGATATGTCGAAACGTGTCAGCGGTATTCGACAAAATATCGCGCCAAAACAAAAATTTAACCGCCGAAACCGATGGCCGCGCGCTGCGCGACGTCATAGGCCAGCCACAGGAAGACCGCTACGCCCGGGAAGGCAAAGGCCGCCGAGGCATAAGAGATCCACTTGGCTTCGGCCGGCGATGCCTCCAGATCAGCCGGCGGCGTGTCGAACCACATCAGTTTCAGGATGCGCAGATAGTAGAAGGCGGCGATGACCGAAGCGACCAGACCGGCGGCGGCAAAGCCCCACAACCCGTTCTGGATAGCGGCGCCGAACACGAAGTACTTGCTCCAGAAGCCCGACAGCGGCGGCATGCCCAGAACCGACAGGGCCAGCACAGTGATGGCAATGGTCAGCGGCATGTTGAGCTTGGACAGGCCGGCCAACTGGTCGATGCGGCTGACGGGTTCACCATTGCGCTTGAGCGCCATCTGGGCCGAGAACAGGCCCAGCGTGTCGATCATATACATGACAAAGAACAGCAGCAGCGCTGCGACGCCCGTTTGACCCGCCGCGACGGCCAGCAATGCATAGCCCATGTTTGCGATCGACGAATAGGCCAGCAGGCGCTTGAAATCCTTCTGCATCAGACCGCCGAGGCCGCCGACCAGGAAAGACAGAACCGACAGGGCCAGGATGACCTGTTGCCACGAATGCTCTGAGCCTTCGAAGCCGGTTTGCAGGACGCGGGCCAAAAGGACCATGGCGGCGAACTTGGGGGCGCCGGCGGCGAAGGCGACGACCGGGGTCGGTGCGCCTTCATAGACGTCCGGCGTCCACATATGAAAGGGCGCGGCCGACACTTTGAAGGCCAGGCCCGAAATCAGGAATACCAGGCCGAAGATCAGGCCGACGCCAGGATTGGCGACCGTATAGCGGGCGATTTCGACAAAGTTCATCGAGCCCGAGAAGCCGTAGATCAGCGAAGCGCCGTAGAGCAGCAGGCCCGACGACAGGGCGCCCAGCACAAAGTACTTCAGGCCGGCTTCGGACGAACGGGCGTCGTCACGACGGAAGGCCGCCAGCACGTAAAGCGCCAGGGATTGCAACTCGATGCCGATATAAAGCGCGATCAGGTCACCGGCCGAGACCATGACGCTCATGCCGAGCGTCGCCAGCAGGATCAGGATGGGGAATTCAAAACGGCGGTTGTTCAGCCGGTCGAAATAGCCCTGCCCCAGCACGATGATGAACAGGCCGGCGATATAGATGGCGACCTTGGCGAAGACGGCGACCCCATCGACGACCAGCGAGCCGTTGTAGGCCTTGCCGAAGATCGAGAACGCCGCGGCAAATGCAGCAGCGATCAGGGCGACACCGCACAGGGCACTGACCGAGGTCATGCCCTTGTCACCCCGGAAGGCGCCGAAGACGAGGATGAGGACGGCGCTGATCCCGAGGATCAGTTCCGGCGTCGAAAGCTGGAGAGACAGGTTCAAATCCATCTTAGGTCCTCATCCGCCGATAGCGGCGCGGTAACCGGCAACGAGTGCGTCGATGCTGGCTGTCGTAAAGTCGAAAACAAAGGCCGGGTAGATGCCAAGCGCGATCGTGCCGGCGATCAGCGGTACAAACAGGGCGATTTCACGCGCCGTCAGGTCCGGATACTTCTTCAGCTCATCATTGGTGACCACGCCGAACATGACGCGCTTATAGAGCACCAGAGCGTAGACAGCCGAGAAGATGACGCCCGAAGCCGCCACGAAGGCCACCCAGGTGCCCCACTGATAGGCGCCGGTCATGGTGGTGATTTCACCGATGAAGCCCGACGTGCCCGGCAGGCCGACATTGGCCATGGTGAACAGCAGGAAGACGAAGGCGAAGTGCGGCATCAGCTTGGTCAAACCGCCATAGAAGGCGATCTCCCGCGTGTGCCAGCGGTCGTAGACGACGCCGACGCACAGGAAGAGCGCGCCTGAGATCAGGCCGTGGCTGATCATCTGGAAGACGGCGCCCTGGATACCGACAGCATTGCCGGCGAAGATACCCATGGTGACGAAGCCCATGTGGGCAACCGACGAATAGGCGATCAGCTTCTTGATGTCGGTCTGGCGGAAGGCGATCAGCGAAGTCACGACGACGGCGATGACCGACAGGGCCATGACGAACGGCGCGAACATGGCCGACGCATCCGGGAAGAGCGGCAGGTTGAAGCGCAGGAAGCCGTAGCCGCCGAGCTTCAGCAGGATGCCGGCCAGGATCACCGAGCCCGCCGTGGGCGCCTCCACGTGCGCGTCGGGCAGCCAGGTGTGCACCGGCCACATGGGCATCTTCACCGCGAACGAGGCGAAGAAGGCGAGCCACAGCCAGGTCTGCGCCTCGGGCGTGAAGGCGTACTGCGTCAGCTCGGGGATCGAGCTCGTGCCGCTGGTCCCGATCATGAACAGGATCGCCGCCAGCATCAGCACCGAGCCCAGCAGCGTG
>CAMLLA010000383.1 GCA_946480525.1 uncultured Asticcacaulis sp.
AACCGCCCGGCGGATGTGACGGCCACGACGCGGCTGTGTCCCTGGGCGTCGGACGTCAGGGTGACGGTGGCGTCCGTGATGGGCGCGCCCTTGTCATCGGAGACTGAACCGGACACAGCGCCGGTCACATAGTCCTGCGCCTCAGCGGCAGTGGTGAGAAGGGCCGTAAGCGGGAGAGACGGCAGCAGCGCAGCCATGAGGGCTGACGCCGCCCGGAGGCCGGCGCGGCGGAGAGAAGACGTCACGAAAATCGGGTCCTGATGTGCTCTCAGTCAAGGGAGGCGCCATGATGAGAAGGTGACAACTCCGGGTGTCGTGCGAACGAGACCACGATTCGCTTAAGAATTTGCGTATGTGGATGTTGTTTGTCGCTAAGTAGCGGGCAGCAGAACGCTACACGCTTCCGTGATATACATTGCGATTTGCAATGTATTGGCAATTTGCCATTGCATTTCGCAATTCAAATTCGCTGGCACAAAAAAAGCCCGCCGAAGCGGGCTTTTCCGTTAAATGTAATGAAGCTTAGCCTTCGTCCTCTTCCTTCAGCAGGTCGTCCTTGCTGATGGGCGTGTCGGTAACCTTGGCCTGGGTGAAGATCAGGTCGCAAACCTTTTCTTCGTAGATCGGCGCGCGGATTTGTGCGGCCGCTGCTGGATTGTTGCGATAGAAGTCGAACACCTGGCGCTCCTGGCCCGGATAGTTGCGGGCTTCACGCATGATGGCCTGCGACACTTCCTGATCGGTGACCTGAACGTTCTGGCGGGTGCCGATTTCGGCGAGAACCAGACCCAGACGCACGCGGCGCTGGGCGATCTTCATGTATTCGTCCTTCAGTTCCTGTTCCGACTTCTTGGCGTCTTCTTCGTCAAGCTGGCCAGCGGCCTTGTCCTGCTCAACCTGTTGCCAGATGCCCTGGAATTCGGCATCGAGCATGCGCTGCGGCAGTTCGAAATCGTGCTTCTCATCGAGGATGTCGAGCAACTGGCGCTTCATCTTGAAGCGCGAAGCGGTCTTGTACTGCTGGTCGAGCTGGCCTTTGATGATGCCCTTAAGGGCATCGAGGCTTTCCAGACCCAGGCTCTTGGCCATATCGTCATCAGCCTCGCCGTCCTTCGGCGCCAGGATGTCCTTGACGGTCGTCTCGAAGGTCGCTTCCTTGCCGGCCAGTTCCTTCGCGCCGTAATCTGCCGGGAAGGTGACGGTGAGCGTCTTGCTCTCGCCCTTCTTAGCGCCGATCAGTTGTTCTTCGAAGCCCGGGATGAACATGCCCGAACCGATGACCAGCTCGGCGTCCTCGGCCGTGCCGCCGGCAAAGGCTTCGTCGCCGATCTTGCCCAGGAAGTCGATGATCAGCTTGTCGCCGTCTTCTGCCTTGACCGCGGCCTTACCCTTGGCCTTCTTTTCTTCGTATTGCTTGTTGCCGGCCACGACCTGCTTCAGCGACTCATTGACGTCCTCGTCGGTCGGTTCATAGACCGGACGGGTCAGCTCGACCGAGGCGGGCTCGACCGGCGTGAAGATCGGCATCATTTCAACGGCGATTTCATAGGCCAGGTCAGACTTACCGGCGATGACGGCTTCGATATCGCCAAGCGGCTTCAGCTCGGGCTGGCTGGCCGGGCGGATATTCGCCTGTTCCATCGCCTTTTGCGTCGTGTCGTTAAGGGCTTCCTGGATGATCTCGCCCATCAGCTCCTTGCCGTACATCTTGCGGACATGGCCTTGCGGCACCTTGCCCGGACGGAAGCCCTTGATGTTCATCTTGGGGGTGATTTCGGCGATCTTGGCGTCCAGCTTCTGCGTCAGCTGGTCCTTGGTGACCGTGACTTCGAGAACGCGGCTGAGGCCTTCATTCAGTTTTTCAACGACTTGCATCGAGTGGCTATCCTTGTCGGTCCGGTGGTCCGATGTCGCATCGGGCCCGAACCGGCGGCTAAAAACGTCAAACGGGCGCACAGGGATGCCCCTGTCCGCAAAGAAGCGCTCCTTATGGCACGATTGCGGGTGAGGTCAACGGCAAAGAGGGGGATAAGTCTTGCGGAACAGCTTTTTCGCCCGTTATCCCCTTCAACATCTCGCGAATGGCTTTTTTATCCGCTTGCGGCCTAGCGTCGGGTCTGCCGATTTGCGGGGGTTCTGCGTTGCGCGCCGTTTGTGTTGTTATATGTGGTTTGGTTCTTCTCAGCGCCTGCACGGCCGAAGAGCCTACGCCTCCACCACCTGTCGCGCGCAGCGATGTCAATCCCAACGCCTTTGTCGGAACGGCCCAGGAGGTGGCAGCCAAGGCCCAGGAATCCGCCGTTCTGGAAGACCATCCGAAACTGGGCGTTCGCAACGGGCCGGAATTGGTTATCAAATATCGCGGCGAGACACTGGTCACCTACACCGACAATCCTCAGGGCTGTGACCGCTATATCGTCGAGCGCGCGGTCGAAGTCCGTGATCCGGAGGCGGGCACCCTTGAGCCCATCGCGCTCATAGCCTGTCACTTCGGCACGACGACAAACCGCTATCTGGTCCTGCCCAACAGCGGCAAATACAACGTGATAGGCGATATCGCGGCGTCGCCCAGCGGCCGCTTCATCGCCACGATCGATTCGACGGTTACGAGGGCGCGCGGCGCCTTTATCATCTCGCAGTGGCCGAATATTGAGCGCCGCGCCGAATTTCCGGCGGGCTGTAAGAACATCCGATGGGAGAATGATAACGCGCTCACTGCCGACTGCTGGCGCAGCGAGCACCCCAATACGGTCAATCCCGAAGAAAGCGACACCGTGTTCTTCCGGGCCAGGGTGTGGCGCGACGATGGGGCATGGCATATGACCGGGACCAGATGGCTGGCGCGTGACGGAAGTGACGCCCTGTCGAACCGGCCCTTCCCGATGCTTGCCGCCACGGACAAAACGGGTGTAGATGCTCCAGAATGAGCATTCCCGAACGGATACAGCTGAAACGCATCAAGGGCTGGCGGATGCCGGACAATACGGTCAAGATCGATCGTACGACGCGCTACGGCAATCCGTTCGAGGTCTCCGAAGACGATGCTGGGTGGAACATCAAAGGGCCTGACTTCACGCGATCGGGCCTCAGGTCAAAAGCTGAAGCCTCAACCATAGCTGTCGACGCCTATCGTCAATGGGCGGAAGCCGGTAATGCCCCGGACCTCAGCGCCTTGCGCGACAAGAACCTGGCCTGCTGGTGTCCGCTCGACGGCGCCTGTCACGGCGATGTGCTGCTGCAACTGGCGAACCGCCAGGTTAGATTTTAAGCTCTATTCTGATACCTCTCCGGCGTGCGGGGGAGGTATGGAAAGGGGCGATTAAAGCGCTTAACCTGGTCACCCCGCCTTCACCGGCACCTCGTCCTTATCCAGTGCATTTTCCCACTTGGCGACGACGGCGGCGGCGACAGAATTGCCGACGACATTGGTTGCCGACCGGCCCATGTCGAGCAGCGCGTCGACGCCCAGAACCACGGCGATCCATTCAGCCGGCAGGCCGAAATAGGTCAGGGTCGCCATAATGACGACCAGAGAGGCGCGCGGCACGCCGGCGATCCCTTTCGACGTTATCAGCAGCAGGAAGAGCATCATGATCTTCTGGGTCATGGTGAATTCGATGCCGTGCGCCTGGGCAATAAACAGGGTGGCGAACGTGCAATAGAGCATCGAGCCGTCGAGATTGAATGAATATCCCAGCGGCAGGACGAATGAGGTGATCTTGCGCGAAATGCCGATGGTCGGCAGGCCGGCGAGGAGCTTCGGGTAGGCTGCTTCTGAGCTGGCAGTCGAAAAGGCCAGCAAGGCCGGTTCACGAATGACCCCCAGCAGCCTGAGCGTGCGCGCGCCGATGAACAGGAAGGCCATGGCGATCAGGATAGCCCACAAAATG
>CAMLLA010000384.1 GCA_946480525.1 uncultured Asticcacaulis sp.
GCATTGCCGGACGTAGCCCTGGCGCCTTGGTTGACCACGCCCGCGCCGTCGGTTTGCAGGTAGAGGTTGGAGCGCGCATTGCGGATCAGGTAGTTGCCATTTGTCAGTTTATACAAGGTCCACAAATGGTCGTTGGTGCCATTATCGGCCCATTGCACGGCTTCGGCATTGACGGCGGTTGAGGCGTCCTTGATGCCTGCAACCTGATGGGTCAGCATGTTTTCCAGCACGTACTGGCTGCTGTCCATGGTGATGGCGTGCCACAGCAGTTCGCGACCTGATCCGTCGGCGCCGTGCGACAGTTTGGCGCCGGCGGTCTGGCTGGCGCCGGCAATCGTCAGATACTGGCCGCTGCTGGCATTTTTTATCTTCAGCGTGACAGTATCGTCGACGACAGCCACGGTTCCAGCATCCGGACCAGCGGATGAGGACGATACGCTGCCTCCACCGCCGGAGCTTCCTCCACTACCGCCGCCGCCTCCACAGGCGCTTACCACGACCATGGAGACGACGAGACACAGTACGGCGGCCATTGCCGGTCGTTTTCCCTTTTTCATTTTATACTTCCCTGCGGCTGGGTGCTTTGCACCTCATTTGTCCGACAAATTGATATAGTCAGACAAATTGTCTGTCAAGAGGGAGCGCGTGGTATTCCCCCTTCCGTCAGCGTCGCTGACGCTCGCTGCCACCTTCCCCGTTTACGGGGAAGGAAGAAGCAAGAGGCACGTAATTCTTTTCCTTCTCCGTTTACGGGGAAGGTGGCATTTGCGGAGCAAATGACGGAAGGGGGACTGTTTTTTTAGTACGGCGACAGGTTATCGGACTCTGAAAGCTTATGGGGCGTGGGGCCCGTGGCTCCATGCCTTAAACCAAAAGAAAGCCTGACCCCGAGAGGGCCAGGCTTTCTTTTGGTAGGACAAGATGTGGGGTCACGGACCCCACGCCCAGTAATTCATTAGAGCAGATTACACCTTGATCGGCAAAGCCGTGCGGATATGCAGTTCCTTCAACTGCTTCTCCAACGCACCCGACGGCGCGCTCATCATCACGTCCTGGCCCTGCTGGTTCAGCGGGAAGGCGATGACTTCGCGGATGGCCGTCTGGCCGGCCAGCAGCATGACGATCCGGTCGATGCCGGGCGCCAGGCCACCGTGCGGCGGCGCGCCGTACTTGAATGCATTGAGCATGCCGCCGAACTGTGCTTCGACGACGTCGGCGCCATAGCCGGCGATCTCGAAGGCCTTCAGCATGATCTCCTGCTTGTGGTTCCGGATCGCACCGGAACACAGCTCATAGCCGTTGCAGACGATGTCGTACTGATAGGCCAGGATGTCGAGCGGATCCTTGTTGAGCAGCGCGTCCATCTCGCCCTGCGGCATCGAGAACGGGTTGTGCGAGAAGTCGACCTTCTTTTCGTCCTCGTTCCACTCGAACATCGGGAAATCGACGATCCAGCAGAACTTGAACTGGTCTTCATCGACCAGATTCAGGTCCGTACCAACCTTGGTGCGCGCGGCGCCTGCGAACTTGTAGAATTCGCTGGGATTTCCTGCGACGAAGAATACCGCATCCCCAGCCGTCAGACCAAGTTGCAGACGCAGCGCTTCAGTGCGATCGTCGCCAATGTTCTTCGCAATTGGGCCGGCCGCTTCAATACCCTTCTTGCTATCCAAATAATCTGCAGCAGCTTGGTCACCTTTGTCTTGCTGCAATTTGGCAACGTTTGCCGCGATAATTTGGTTATCAATGCTTGATTGGCCATCTTCTTTATCTCTCCAGAAGATGTAGCCAAGGCCCTTCTGCCCTTCGCCTTGCGCCCATGAATTCATCTTGTCGCAGAAGGCACGCGAGCCACCGGTTTTCGCAGGAATAGCCCAAACCGCATTGCCAGGTGTTTCGAGGATAGATGAAAACACTTTGAAGCCTGAACCGGCGAAGTGCGTGCTGACGTCCTGCATCTCGATCGGGTTGCGCAGGTCCGGCTTGTCCGAACCGTACCTGGCGATCGATTCCTTGTACGGAATGCGCACGAACGGATAGCTTGAGACGCGCTTGCCTTCGCCGAACTCGGTGAACAGGCCGTGCATCAACGGCTCGATAGCGGCGAAGACGTCTTCCTGGGTGACGAAGCTCATCTCGACGTCGAGCTGATAGAATTCCAGGCTCCGGTCGGCGCGGAGATCTTCGTCGCGGAAGCACGGCGCGATCTGGAAATACCGGTCGAAACCGGAAACCATCAACAGTTGCTTGAACTGCTGCGGCGCCTGCGGCAGCGCATAGAACTTTCCCGGATGCAGACGCGACGGCACCAGGAAGTCGCGCGCGCCTTCGGGTGAGGACGCCGTCAGGATCGGGGTCTGGTACTCAAGGAAGCCCTGTTCGACCATGCGGTTGCGGATCGACTGGATGACCTTGGAGCGCAGGACGATGTTCTTGTGCAGGGTCTCGCGGCGCAGGTCGAGGAAACGGTTCTTGAGGCGCAGCTCCTCCGGATAGTCGGGCTCGCCGAAGACCGGCAGCGGCAGTTCGGCGGCTTCCGACAGGACCTCTACATCATTGACGACGACTTCGATCGCGCCGGTCGGCAGGTTGGCGTTTACGACATCGGCGTCGCGCGCAACGACCGTGCCGTCGACGCGGATGACGCTTTCGGCGCGCAGGCGCTCAACTTTCGCAAAACCGGGTGACGACGGATTGAACACCAGTTGCGTCAGGCCATAATGGTCGCGCAGATCGACGAAGAGCAGACCGCCATGGTCGCGCTTGCGGTGGATCCAGCCTGACAGGCGGACGGCCTGGCCGGCATCCGTTGCCCTGAGCGCGCCGCAGGTGTGTGAACGATAGATGTGCATGTATCGAAGTCCGTAGACAAAAGGCATGGAAAATCAGGCGGCGAAGGGCACATGTTGCGCCCTTCTTGTCAAGACGGAAAGCAATGCACCAACTGCATTTGACGTCTGGGTAGACCCCTCCGTCACGACAGATGACCACCGCCGCGACGGATGGCGCCCGGCTGTGATCACGTTACACCGGTGACATGAACACGACACAGCCGACCGACGCGCATATTCTGGTGCGCTGGAGCGACCTGGAAGCCGCCTGGCACATGCTGGCGGCGCCGGAGAAACAGGGTCAGGTGTCCGAAGTCCTGGCGGCCCTGAAGGCTGTGGGCGACAGCGCCGGACCGGAAAAGGCTGTGTTCACCATGATCGCGGCAACCGCCTGGTTGACCGACGATGGGCCAGACCTGAGATAGGGACTGGCAGCCCTGTTGGGCTCACGGTAGAAGAGCCGGACGTGTTGGTGGGAGGGTGCGCTCATGACCGCATCGCTCGCGTCCGTTTTTAATGCCAAGGGCCATCCGGGTGGCGCGCCGGACTGTCTGAGGGGGCAGTCCGGCGGCTCGCACGTTTTCAGCCGTCAATGTTGATCCGGACCAGAATCCTCCTTCTTTGCATCGAACGGAAACGCGCCTTTTGGAGCGCTGGTCTTCGGCCGGATACACAGCGACAGGATCATGGTGATGATGAGGATAATCCCCGTGGCGCTGAGCGACCATTCAACCGGTATCTTGTAGATGTCGATCAGCAGCATCTTGGCGCCGATCAGGACCAGGACCAGGGCCAGGCCATAGGGAAGCAGGTGGAACTTCTCGTGGACGCCTGCCAGCAGGAAGTACATGGCGCGCAGCCCCAGAATCGCAAAGACATTGGAAGTCAGCACGATGAACGGGTCGGTCGTGATGGCGAAGATGGCGGGGATCGAATCAACAGCGAAGACGACGTCGACAATCCCGATCAGCAGAACGACGACCAGCAGGGGCGTCGCCATCGACTTTCCGTTCAGGCGCGTGAAGAACCGTTCGCCGT
>CAMLLA010000385.1 GCA_946480525.1 uncultured Asticcacaulis sp.
GCAAAGACGGCCCCGTTTTCCCCTCAAAGTTCATGAAGCGATCAAGGTCAAAGATATAATTGGTCAGCCGGTGATTAGACAGTTCGGCGAACTTCAGCGCTGCCACGGCCACCTTGTGAGCCGTGTCCGCAAACTCCACTTCCGACAATCCCTCGCCCCGACCGGCCTCTTTCAGCCGTTCCGTCGCCTTTTCGACCGCCTGGCCGATGAGTTCGCCTAGCTTAAGCGTGCCACCATCGCGCGTCTTGAACGGTGTGCCGTCCGGGCCATTGACCGTCCCGTTGGCGGCATGCTCAAGCTCGCCTTCTTTTGCGAAACCGGCCAGATAGGCGGTACGGAAAACCTGCTCGAAATGCTCGGCCTGGCGCTGATCGACGATATAGAGGCTGAGATCGGGACCATATTCCTTCTGGCGCTGGACGATCGTCGCGACGTCGGTCGTGCCGTACATGGCAGAACCTTCCGACGAGACGACCAAAAGCGGCGGCGGGCTGGGGACCTCGATGACCGAGCCGTCGTCGAGCTTCTTCTTGCGCGTTTCACCGGGCTTGGCGACGTGCACAACCTGGGCGCCGGCGTCCTCGACCAGCAGGTTCTTGGCCTTCAGCTCTTCGACCATGCCTTCGATATAGGGATCGGCGTCCGATTCGCCCTTCCACCAGTCGAATGACACACCCAAGGCGCCATAGTCACGGATCAGGGCTTCGCGGCTGACGGTGACGAAGTGCTGCCACAGGGCGCGATAACCGCGCCGTCCGGCCTGGAGCTCCTTGGTCGCCTTCCGCGCCCGGTCGCGATAGTCGGCGTCCGACTTGCCCTTGTTGGATGCCAGCGGATAGAGGCGGCCAAGATCGGCCAGCGACACCGGCGGCTCGGATGGATATTCCCCGGTATAGCTCTCATCGAAATACGGCAGGTCCGGCTGCTCATCGCTGAGCGCCAGGATGAGCAGACCCATCTGATAGCCCCAGTCGCCAAAGTGGGCATCGCCCATGACCTCGTCGCCCATATAGCGCATGACGCGCTTCAGGCTCTCGCCAATGACGGCGGTGCGCAGATGGCCGATATGCATTTCCTTGGCGACGTTGGGGCCACCGTAGTCGATGATCACCTTGCGCTTTGACGCGACACTCGGCGCACCGACGCGCGGATCGGCCGCCAATGCATTGGCACGGTCGCTCAGGGCGCCTTCCGACAGGATGAAGTTGAGAAAGCCGGGGCCGGCGATGTCCGTGCTTTTCAGCCGGGCATCATCGGCAAAGTGCGCGACGATACGGCCGGCGACGTCACGCGGATTGGCCTTGGCCTGCTTGGCGACGGCCAGGGCGCCATTGCATTGAAAGTCGGCCAGGTCCGGACGGTCTGAGGCACTGACACGGCCCGCGCTGGCATCGAAGCCTTCAGCGGTGAACGCGGCTGCAGCCGCTGTCGTCAGTTGCGTCTTGAAATCGTTGGATTGGGCAAAGGCGTCGGACATAGAAAATCCAAAGAAGGCTTGAGAATCCCGCCTCCTTTACGCACCTCACCTCTCAGATACAAGCCTATTGCTGATCGCCGCCGGAAACGTAGCGGAAGTGTTTGCCGTCGCGATTGAAAGCGGCCATTTGCGGCGTGACTTCGAAACCGACCAGGACTTCGAAATTCGAGCCCGACACGGACACGTCGGCGCGCGGAATGACGATGCCGTCGAGACGCGTGTTGACGTCGGCGCGCTGCTGACCTGGCGCAAAGGTTACCGGCAGGTCGAACCATTGCTTGGCCAGGACCGTCGCGTCCTTTTCGGTCACGGCTACCCAGTAGCGATACGTCTTGGTCTGGCCGTCGGCCTGCGGACCGCGGCCCAGCGAGAAGCCGATATCCATGGCGACTTCGATCGGATCGCCGCCCTTATAGGCGCAGTCCGAGGTCACGCCATTGATTTCACCGGTCCACATGGCGGCGCTGGTCGCTTCCTTGTTGTCCTTGAATTCGTGATAGCGCGCCGCGTCGTAGAGCACCTTGACATAGGGGCACGGACCTTCGGCCTTCAGCTTCTTGAGGCTGAGCGTACGCTCACCCCATTCGTCTTCCTTCTTGGCCTTGTCCTCAGCGGTTTCTTCCTCACCCTTGCCGCGGCTTTGCGCCAGAACCGGCGCGGACACGGCACCAAGCGCTACAGCCAGGCACAGTCCGGAGAGAAAAAGGCGCGACGAAGAGATCATGAACGAACCTATCCTGGGATATTCAGCGTTGCCGGGGTAACTGCCGGCCTGCCCTTCCCCCGTAGAAGCGGCGCCGTTAGGCGATGTGTAGCGCCTGCGCGGGCAATTTCAAAGGGTTTTATCGGCGGACTGCGGCCAAATCACGGCGGAACAACTTCCGACCCGACACCGTCTGTTTGCTGTGGCGAAAGCGCTTAAAACGCCTTATGTGGGGGATATGTCGTCTCCGTTGAAAGTCTATCTCGCCACGCCGCGCGGTTTTTGCGCCGGTGTCGATCGCGCCATCCAGATCGTCGAACGCGCCCTGGAGCTTTACGGCGCGCCCGTCTATGTGCGCCATGAGATCGTCCATAACCGCCACGTCGTCGATCGGTTGAAGGCGCTCGGCGCCGTTTTCGTCAAGGAACTGGACCAGTGCCCGCCCGACCGGCCGGTGGTTTTTTCGGCCCATGGCGTGCCAAAATCCGTGCCGGCAGAGGCTGAAGTGCGCAAGATGTTCTTTTTGGATGCCACCTGCCCTCTGGTCTCAAAGGTCCATGTCGAGGCCGAGCGCCACTTTAACGAAGGCCGCGAAATCGTCCTGATCGGCCACGCCGGCCACCCGGAAGTCATCGGCACCATGGGGCAACTGCCTGAAGGCGTCGTCAAGCTGATTGAGACCGTTGAGGATGCGCGCGCCTTTACGCCGGTCGATCCAACCAATCTCGCCTTCGTCACCCAAACCACCCTGTCGGTCGACGACACCTCGGAAATCGTCGGTGTGCTGAAATCCCGCTTCCCGCAAATCGCCGTGCCGCACAAGGAAGACATCTGCTACGCCACCACCAACCGCCAGGATGCCGTCAAGGATATCAGCGCCGAATGCGACCTGGTGCTGGTTATCGGCTCCGCTAAGTCATCCAACTCCCAGCGTCTGGTCGAAGTCGCCATACGTGCCGGCGCCCGTGCCGCCTATCTTGTTGACGATGCGTCGCACGTCGACTGGTCATGGTTCGACGGCGTCAAGGTGCTGGGGATTTCCGCCGGTGCATCGGCCCCCGAAAATCTGATCAGCGACCTGGTCAAGGCCGTGACGGAGCGCTTCGACGCCGAGGTTATCGAGAATTCCGGCGTGCAGGAAACCGTGACGTTCAAGCTTCCGCGCGTGCTGACGCAGGCAGAATGATGAGCAAGGTCACCATCTATACCGACGGCGCCTGCAAGGGTAATCCCGGCCCCGGCGGCTGGGGCGCCATCCTCATGGCCAATGGTCATGAGAAGGAACTCTATGGCTATGAGGCCAATACGACCAACAATCGCATGGAGCTGATGGCCGTTATCGCAGCACTCGAGGCATTGAAAAAACCGTGCGAGGTCGAACTGCATGCCGACAGCCAGTATGTCCTCAAGGGCATCAAGGAATGGATCCACGGCTGGAAGGCGCGCGGCTGGAAGACCGCCGACAAGAAGCCGGTAAAGAATGACGACCTGTGGATGCGTCTCGACGCGGCCACTAAGGCGCACAAGATCAAATGGCACTGGGTCAGGGGCCACGCGGGTCATGAGTTTAATGAACGCGCCGACCAACTGGCCAACAAGGGCATTACCGAAGCGCGCCTGGCGTCATAGCTTCTCTGAATTTGTGAGATTTTCCAGCTTAATGTTGTGAGTTCAC
>CAMLLA010000386.1 GCA_946480525.1 uncultured Asticcacaulis sp.
GAACCCAGTCTTCACACCGTCACCGAAGGGGAGTTTGCCGGCTGGACCGTGGCCGAGATCAATGAGAACTTCAACGCGCTCGTCGGCCCCTACTACTACCAGACGGACGACACCGGAAAGGTCAAAGTGGCTTTCAAGGCGGAAAAGCGCCATCTCAACGGCGGCGGGACGGTGCACGGCGGCTGCCTTCTGACGCTCGCCGACACGTCGCTGTTCATCTTCGCCCTGCCCCATCTCGAAGGTGGCGGCGCCGTGACGGTCCAGCTCGACTCGCAGTTTCAGGTGCCGGGACGGGTCGACGACATCATTGTCGCCACCGGCGAGATCACCCGCGCCGGCAAGACCCTGGTCTTCGGGCGTGGCGAACTGCACACCAACGGCAAGCTTCTGATGAGCTTTACCGGCATATTGGCGCGCAAGTCCCCTCAGGGCAGCCGCGACGGTTAAAGACTGTCGATATAGCTGGCATCAAGCCCCCCTTCCGTCATTTGCTCCGCAAATGCCACCTTCCCCGTAAACAGGGAAGGAATTAAACACGCGAATTCAATACCTTCCTTCCCCGTTCACGGGGAAGGTGGCAGCGAGCGTTAGCGATGCTGACAGAAGGGGGAATCCGCCTTCAAACCAAAGGTTCGACCTAGATCTAATGCAGCCCATAGATCGCGTTCGGCAGGGCGCCGACGATTGCCGCCGACAGGCAGGTCGCCAGGAAACCGGCGGCCAGCGCCTTCCAGATCAGTTGCAACAGTTCCGGGCGACGGTCGGGCATCATGGCGCCATAACCAGCAACCGTAATGCCGACCGAGCCGATATTGGCGAAGCCGCAGACAGCATAGGTCAAAAGGATGCGCGTACGCTCCGACATGGCGCCTTCCGGAATGGCCGCCAGCTTCAGGAAAGCAACGAACTCGGTCAGGACCATCTTGACGCCCAGGATCCAGCCCGCGGTCTGGGCCTCCTTCCACGGCACGCCCATCAGCCAGGCCAGCGGCGAGAACAGGACGCCCAGCACACGATCGACAGTCACCGGCTGACCGTCCCACAGCGGCAGGCCGCCAAGCATCAGGTTGACCAGGGCCACCAGGGCTACCATGACGATCAGGATGGCGGCGATGCTCATGGCGACGGTCATGCCGTCGGCCGTCCCCTTGGAAATAGCGTCGATGGCGCTGTCGTATTTCAGCGAGCTGCCGTAGTCGACCTTTTCATGCTCATGGCCTTCGCGTTCCGGCACGATGATGCGCGACAGGAGAACGGCCGCCGGCGCGGACACGATCGACGCCGCCAGGATATGACCGGCGGCATTGGGCAGCACGCCGGACAGAATCTGAACATAGGCGACCATGGTCGAGCCGGACACATTGGCCATGCCAACGACGACGAGGATGAACAGCTCCGATCGCGTCAGCTTGTCGAGATAGGCGCGGATGATGATCAGGCTTTCGACATTGCCGACGAAGATGCCGGACGCGACCCCCAGCGACGACGCACCGCCGAGACCGATGGTCTTCTCGAAAATAATACCGAAAAAGCGGATGATGACCTTGAGCACGCCAATGTGCCACAAGAGCGCCGACAGGGCTCCGATGACGATGATCAGCGGCAGGACGCGCAGGGCGAAGACGAACAGAGCGCCCTGATTTACAACTGCGTAGGGTTGATCGCCGCCGCCCATATAGCCGAACACGAACTGCATGCCCTGCATGGTTGCGTCCGAAAGCGCCTGCATGCCGACGCCTATGCTGTCCAGTACGCCGCGCGACTGCGGCAGGGCAAACAATAGGACGATCAATGCCACCTGGACCAGGATGGCGCCGACGGCCAGCTTGACAGGAAATCGCTTCTTGTTTTCGGAAAGCAGCCAGCACGCGGCCAGCATGACGACGATGCCCAGGAGGCTTTGCAGGTTTTCCGGGCCGTATGAAAATGGCATTAAACTATCCCCAATGCGCTGGTACGCGCGCACGCCGGCACTTTCGATAACAGGCGTAACGATTGCAAGCTATTTTTCTCTGACAGCCGGTCTTATGCGGGCTGCCTGGCGCCGGTGTCACGGACGCGCTGGACGACATCGGCCAGTTTCGCCGCCAGTGTCGAAGGTGCGAACGGCTTGGGGATATAATCGTCCATCCCGGCATCGAGGCAACGCTCGCGGTCCCCCAGAAGAGCATGAGCCGTCATGCCGATAATGGCGATGCGGCCGGCGCCCGCGCCGCCAAGCGCGCGTATTCGTCGCGTCGCTTCCAGCCCGTCCATGCCCGGCATCTGGACGTCCATCAATATCACCGCATAGTCCTGACGCTCGGCCAGTTTTTCCAGTGCCTCGATCCCCGTTCCGGCGACGTCGCACACATAGCCCATGGCTTCCAGCAGGCTTGTCGCCACCAGCACATTGGCCGGCTGGTCTTCCACCAGCAGGATGCGATGGCGGACGGCGCCGGAATCGACAACCGGGGCAAGCGCGATTTCAGGCGCCGCCACCTCGCACCGATCGAGCGTCAGCTGGACCGTGAAGCGCGAGCCCTCCCCTTCCCGGCTTTCGACGGTCAGGGTTCCGCCCATCAGTTCGGTCAGGGTCCGTGAGATCGCCAGTCCAAGCCCCGTGCCGCCATACTTCCGGCTGATCGACGAGTCGGCCTGACTGAACTTGTCGAAGATGGCGGACAGCTTGGCTTCGGGAATGCCGATGCCGGTGTCGGCGACCGTCAGCCTTATCGTGTCGCGGCCGTTGGACGAAGGTTCGTCACTGATGAGGATGCGCACACCGCCGGTTTCCGTGAACTTGACGGCGTTGCTGCACAGGTTGACTAGTATCTGCTTCAGCTTGCCGGGGTCGCCCAGGAAGGGACGGTGATCGGTCAGGCTGCCTTCGACCGCGAAGGTCAGACCCTTGTCCTTGCAGGCGCCTTCCATCATGCGCACCACGTCCTGGACAAGCGGGCAAAGCGTAAAGGGGATGGCCTCAAGCGTGACCGCGCCCGCTTCCAGCCGCGACACGTCGAGCAGGTCGTTGATCAGTTCCAGCAAGGAGCCGGCGCTCTTGCCCAGAGTGTCAATATATTCGCGTTGGCGGGGCGTCAACGGCTCGCTTGTCGCCAGCAGGTGCGACAGGCCGATGACCGCGTTCATCGGCGTGCGTATCTCATGGCTCATATTGGCCAGGAATTCACTCTTGGCGCGGCTGGCCGCCTCCGCCTGGTCGCGCGCGGCAATCAGGTCGCGCGTCTGTTCGATGATCAGTTCCTGAAGATTGTCGCGGTGGCGGCGCAGTTCATCCTGGGCCGCGCGGGTCGCCGCCTCGCCGGCCGCCAGTTCACGCGTCCGCTCGGCAACCTTGACCTCGAGCGTTTCGTTCAGCATCCGCAGCTGGGTTTCAGCCGCCTTTCGGTCGGTAATATCGACGGCGGCGCCATAGATGAGCTTGCCTTCCGGATCGGGACGCGCCCGCCAGGTCAGCCAGCGATAGCCGCCGTTCTTGTGACGGTACCGGTTCTCGAAGTTGATCAGCTCCCCGCCGTTCAGGACGTGGGGACCGGTGGCGCGAGTCCGTTCCAGGTCGTCGGGATGCAGCAGTTCCGACAGCGGAATTTTCACGATCTCCTCCGCCGCCCAGCCGAGGGTCCGCTCGCAGGCCGGGTTGACGCCCGACACATACCCATCGCCCCTGAAAGTCATGAGAATATCGGTGGCGACATCGAAAAAACGCGACCGTTCGGCCTCGACCTGTTTGCGGTCTTCAATATCGATACAGGCACCGGTAAACCCGATGAAGGCGCCGTCGGCATCGAAACGCGGACCTCCGCGATCCAGTATCCATCTGTATCCGCCCGTATGATGACGCAGCCG
>CAMLLA010000387.1 GCA_946480525.1 uncultured Asticcacaulis sp.
CGCCCTTCGGCGCGAACCTGATCAACGGCTGCCTCGAACGCGGCGGTGTAGTCCATAGTCTCAATCACTCCGGACGCCAGCGTGACGTCATCTCGTGCGCGCAGATAGCCTTGCGGCCTTACGCTTACAACCCTGTACCGGCGAAAAACCGCGCCATCATCAAGGTTTCTGCCAATTTGTGTTAAATCTGCCTTTATTTCCAGCGCGAACCATTCTCAATGTGGGCGCCAATTGTCGCAGGGAGCGTTTGAAATGACCCGATCAACGGTATGGATTGGCCTTTTCCGAGGCATCAATATCGGCAAGCACAAGATGCCGATGAAGGAACTGGTCAAGGTCCTCGAAGCCGAAGGCATGACGCATGTCAAAACCTATATCGCCAGCGGCAATGTGGTGTTTCGCTCAAGCCTTGGCGAGGCCGCACTGACCGCGCGGATCGAGGACCTGGTCTTTGAGAACTTCGGCTTCCGCCCGCCCCTGACGCTGATTACCCTGGCGCATCTCGAAAAACTGCTGGTCGCCAATCCGTTCCGCGACCATGAGCACAAGGGCAAGGCCCAGCACATCTTCTTCTTTCGCACCCCGCCGTCGAAGCTCGATCGCGAGGTGCTCGATGGCCTGCTGGCCGACAACGAAGCCTACCACGTCAATGACGAGGCGCTATACTTCTACGCGCCGGATGGCATCGGCCGCTCGGTCTTCGTCGAAAAGATGGGCAAGGGCATCAAGGGCGAGATGACCGCGCGCAACCTCAATACCTGCGAGACCCTGCGCGATTTGGCCGCGGACGCGGAAAAGGCTTGAGGTGCGACTTGGCAGGACATGCAATAGGGCCTAGATAGCGCGAAGGTTTTCGAGGTTCGCCCATGTCCTATCCCACGCCTGCGCCGTTTCCCCTCGCCCGCCCGCGCCGCCTGCGCCAGTCGGCGTGGATCAGAGACCTGGTGGCGGAAAACAGACTGCATGTGTCGGACCTGATCTGGCCGATCTTTATCCACGACCGCGACATCAAGCGCGAAGCGATCGGCTCGCTTCAGGGCGTCGACCGCCTGAGCATCGAAGAAGCCGTTAACGAGGCGCGTCAGGCAAAAGCGCTCGGAATCAATGTCCTGGCGCTGTTTCCTCATCTTTCAGAGACATTGCGCAATGCCGACGCCACCGCCGCCATCGATCCCGACGGCCTGATTCCACGCACCTGCCGCGCTATCAAGGCCGCCGTACCCGACATCGGACTTCTGGTCGACGTGGCGCTCGACCCGTACACCGACCACGGCCACGACGGCCTGCTGCGCGACGGCAAGATCGTCAATGACGCCACGGTCGAGATGCTGGTCGAACAGGCGCGTGTGCAGGTCGAGGCCGGCGCCGATATCGTCGCCCCTTCCGACATGATGGACGGACGGATCGGCCGCATCCGCCATGCATTGGAGGCCAACGGCCATCCGGACACGCTGATCATGTCCTACGCCGCCAAGTACGCCTCGGCGTTTTATGGCCCCTATCGCGACGCTATCGGCGTCAAGGCGCTGAAGGGCGACAAGAAGACCTACCAGATGGATTCGGCCAACTCGGAAGAAGCCTTGCGCGAAGTCGCCATGGACATCGCCGAGGGCTCTGACATGGTCATGGTCAAGCCCGGCCTGCCCTATCTCGATATCGTCCAGCGCGTATCCGAAACTTTCCGCGTGCCGACCTTCGTCTACCAGGTGTCGGGTGAGTACGCCATGATCAAGGCCGCCGTCGAGAAGGGCTTCATGGACGAGGACCGTGCCGTTTTTGAAACCCTGCTGGCGTTCAAACGCGCCGGCGCCTCCGGCATCCTGACCTATTTCGCCAAGAACGTCGCCGAAAAGCTGAAGGGCTGAACCATGAGCATTATCAGTGACCTGCGCGACGCGCTGGCCAACGAAACCTATATCCGTCTCAATGTTGACGACGGCAGCCACGAGGGCTTTGTCGTCGGTTTGAGCGACAAGCTGGTCCTGCTTCAGGCCATCTATGAATGGCAGGACACGGGAGCCCTGGTTGTCCCCGTTGAGCGCGTCGAAAGCATCGACGTCTCCGACCACCACGACGACCAGGTCAAGATCCTGGCCTTCAACAGCGTCAAGCGCACCAAGCGTTACAGCGCCATCAAGCTGGCCAGCTTCGCCGACCTGTTCAAATCCCTGATGCCCAGGAACAAGTTCGTCGTCATCTCGGTCGAGGATGAGGCCGATGTCGGCCAGATCGACACCGTCGCCGCCGACCATTTCGTCCTCAAGGCGGTCGATCCGGGCGGCAACTGGATGGACGACGAATTGGAATGCCCGTTCGAAGAGATCACGGCCGTGCAGTTCGACGACAACTACAGCCGCGTTCTGCAACGCTATGTCGAACGGACGGCGCAACTCAACTAGACAAAATCACCGCAGATACGTTACGCTTCTCGGCTTAAGGGGGGCAAATCCATGCGTAAACTGTTGTGTGTGACGGTAGCGATTGCAGCCGTGATGATGGGCCTGCCCGGTTCAGCACTGGCGGCCAAGAAACCCGATGCCGAACAGATCAGGCCCAGCGAGTTATCCCTTATCAATGCCATAATCCGCCAGGGGCGCCAAAAGGGTCAGAAAGGCGACTGGGCCGGCGCCAGGGACAGTTATCTTTCGGCCGTAAACAACCCGGCCTTTCCCAAGCTGTCGCCGGAGACGCGCCACTACACTTATTATTTTCTGGCCGTAGCTGAGCTTTATAACGAAGAGCCGCAAGCCGCCTATGCGCATATGGTCGCTGCAGTGGAGGCGGCCCCCAAGGAAATGGACGGGTCGGCGTGGCTATTCTATGCAAAAATTGCTTTTGAGGCAGACAAGCCTGAGGAGGCCGGTGATGCGGCCGTGCGCGCCGTCACGGAGTTTCCAGATGAGATCAAGAAGATCGACAGCTGGCAGATCTTCAGCCTGGCCGGCAAATTCGACGGCATCAAGGACGACCGCGTCCGTTATCAAAAATTCCTCGAAAGCCTGCGCGCCATCAACTATGTTCCGGACGACAGCTTTACCACTGCGGAAAGCCTGTGGTTCGATCTGTTCACCATCTACGCCGATCGCGGCGAGGACACAAAGGCGCAAGGCCTGGCTGACAGCCTGACAGAGCCCGGGAATCTCGCCCGCCGTCAGATCGACAAGCGCTACATGCGCTTTGCGCCTTCGGCCGATGATGCCTATGTGAAGGCCCTGGACGGCGATATTGCCGTTGCCCGGTCGCTGATGTCCCGGTATCCGCTGAAAATTCAGGGCGTGCAGTCGCTGGCAGGAAAGCTCGCCAATGCCAACCGCTTTCCGGAAGCCCAAAAGCTTGTCGATGATGCCCTTGCCAAGGTCGACGCCGCACCGAAAGACAAACCGGCTTTTGAGGATCTCAAGGACTATCACGCCTGGACGCTGGGCGTTCGATCCGAAATCCTTCTGCTGATGGGCCGTGGCGCAGATGCCCTCACAGCCCAGACCCAGGCGCGCGAGATCGCCGCGGCTGCAGGAAAAGATACGGTCAGCCACAAGATAAATCTGGGCGGTGTCCTCACCGATCTAGGGCGGCCGGCAGATGCCCTGACCGAAGTCGAGGACGTCGATATCGCCAAGTCCAGCAAGTATGGCGTGATGGCCGCCACCAAGGTCCGCGCCTGCGCCTATGCCCAATTGGGTGACAAGGCGAACCTCGCCACGTCACTCGACTATCTGCGCAGCCATGTCGATGACGGTGAGACGGCGCTGCAATCGGCGCTGGTGTGTGCCAACGCGATAGATGACGCAGCCAAACAGCTGATCGCGCGGCTTGATGATCCCCTCAAACGCAGCACCGCCCTTCTG
>CAMLLA010000388.1 GCA_946480525.1 uncultured Asticcacaulis sp.
GGGATTGTATTCGACTGATTCGCGCGTGGTCGACGTCTTGTCGAGATCGGCCGTGACGGTTACCCGGGCCGCGCCGGCACCCACGACGCCTTCGACGATTTCCTTGACGCGCTTGCGCATGGATTCTTCGAGGTCGCTCTTGTGCGCCGCGCCCGCGCCGCTCATGGCCTCTTCCTCACCGGCGGCGGCCAGCAGGCGGTTGCGGTCGTCTACGACCGTTACCTTGTCAGGCTTCAGGTTCGGTACGGCCGAAGCGACGAGGTTGCGGATGGCGCGCACCTGTTCGGCGTTGAAATCGCCGCCGGTGATGCCCAGCACGACCGAGGCGGTCGGCTGCTGGGCCGTGTCGTCGAACAGCTCGCGCTTGGGCATGACCAGCAGCACGCGCGCGGAGGTGATACCGCGAATGGAGCGGATGGTCCGCGCCAGTTCGCCCTCCAGCGCACGTTGGTTGTTCAGGTTCTGGACGAATTCGGTCTGTCCCAGCGCCGGAGCATTGTCGAAAATTTCATAACCGACGCTCGCCGCAGTCGGCAGGCCCTTGGACGCCAGCATCATGCGTGCGTTGGCGACCTCGTCGCGGTTGACCATGATGGTCGATCCGTCGCCCTTGACCTCGTGCTTGATACCGGCCTGTTCCAGCGCGACGCTGATCTCGCCGGCTTCCTTGAGGTCGAGATTGGAGAAGAGAAGCGCCTTGGGCTGGGCGGCGAAATTAAGAAAGACGGCGGCCAGCACCCCGGCCACGCCGGCGGCAATGCCCAGAATGGTCATCAGGCGGCCGAGGCCGAACTTCTGCAAACCTGAAAAAAACGAACCCACGCCGGCTCCATCACCATTGAGGCGAGGTTTCACCTCACCCATAACTAGGCAGTAATTTCCCAGTGGTGAGTTAATGCCGGCTTAATTTTCACGCCGATGTGAAGCGATTTTTAAGATTTAGGGCTCTGAGTAAGCCTCTAAAATAACAGCGGTTTTAGAAATTTGGTTAAAGTCGGTTAACCAATCTCCCCCGGCCCGCCGGTACCAAACGCGTGAACGGTTTTAACGGACCGTGGCGAATGCCAGGGCCCGTCAAAAGAAACCATGCAGCTGTTCCGCGAAATCATATCGTCGGAATCCGTCAATAGCTGTCATATGCCGAGACGACGCAAGGCCGTCTCACGCGCGATATCAGCGGTATTGTTGAATGCGCGTGGTACGCAGACCAGCCATCCCGTGGTTTTCGATCGCCTTCTGCCACGCCAGGAACTCCTCCGACGTGATATTGTAGCGCTCGCACGCCTCATCGAAGGTCAAAAGACCGCCGCGTACGGCTGCCACGACCTCCGCCTTGCGGCGGATGACCCAGCGCTCCGTTCCCGGAGGCGGCAGGTCCGCTATTGTCAGTTTAGCCCCAGTCGGACCAATCACGTATTTTTCGCCTTTACTATCGCGGCGTTGCTGTTCTTGAAGCATGGCATTTTGCCTTTACTACCATCACCATTCCGTTGAATGTAGCGCACCTGTCTCAACATCCGCTTAATCGCTATAGTAAATTTAATACTAATGCCGACGGACAGGCGCATTAAAACTTCATTCAGTATGGTTACGGTTCGCTTCTTTTTCTTAACACCGGTTAATTGTTGTAAATATATTGCGAAAAAAAGAAACGTTGTTCGCAATACTCTTAGATGAGCGGTTATTGCTTTATGCTTAACAACTCTTGCAGCATCTGGTCGGCCGTCGTGATGATGCGCGACGATGCCGAATAGGCGCGCTGCGTCGTAATCAGGCTGGTGAACTCCTGCGACAGGTCGACCGTCGAGGCTTCAAGGCTGGCCGGGCTGAGCAGGCCGGTGCCGCCGAGGCCCGGGGTTTTCAGCGAATAGGTGCCGGAATCGCGGCTGACCGTATAGGCATTGCCGGAGACAGGGGTCAGACCGTCGGGATTGATGAAGCTGGCGATCGCCACCTGGGCGATGTTGCGCGTGACACCATTGTCGAAAATTGCGGTCACCATGCCGTCCTCGCCGACCTGGATCTTTGACAGGTTACCGAAGGCCGTGCCGTTCGAAGTTACCGACTGGGTCACCGAGTCGTCGTCATATTGCGTCAGGCCCGACTTGGAACCGGAAAATGCCATGGTCACGGTCTGGCCGGCCACGCCAAGTGTCGAGTCCCAGTGCGGATTGGTCGTCGCCGCCGAAGCCCCTATAACGAGGTCGGGCGAAAATGCCCCTGCCACACCGGTCGTCATGTTCACGCTGGTCGAGTTGGCCTCATCGAACTCACCCGAAGTGGTAAAGGCCAGGGTACCGCGCGCGATCTGACCCAGGCCGCCGGTGGCGATGGTGTCGCCCGCCGCGTCCGCGATGTTCGGCGACCAGATTTCATAGGCCCAGGTATTGGCGCCGGTCTTGAGCAGCGACATGGTGACCGATTGCTGCCCCCCCTTGGAATCCGACATCGGGACGGAGATTTCGAAATCCGGGCGCGTGCCCGGCGACGAGCCCGATGAAGGATCGTAGACGGACATGGACGCCGTCGGATCGGTCGGGTCATAGGTGCCGGATGTAACGGCGGTCGAAACGGGCTGGCTGGAGCGCAGGTTGCCGTTGATCGCCACCTGGGTCGTCGCCTCGGCCGTACCGCCAATGTTCGAGATGTTGATCGGCTCAAGCTTGGTCAGGTCGGACGAATCCGATGACACGGAGCCGTCGGCATTGACCGGCCACCCCTGGAGATAAAAGCCGGCTGAGTTCTTGAGCTTGCCGGTCTTATCCGCTGCGAACGATCCGTCGCGTGTGAACAGAACACTGCGCATGGCGGCATCGTCTTCGGACGATCCCGAAACGACGAAGAAGCCCTGCCCGTCGATGCCGAGGTCGAGGCTGGAATTGGTTGCCGCAAGTTCGCCGGGCGTCGAGATGTTATTGCGGAACACCGCGTTGACGCCGCCGCTGTTGAAGTGGGTGTTGGTCGTCGAACCGGTGACTATGCTCTGGAAGTTGGTCGAGGTGCGCTTGTAGGCCGTCGTGTTGACGTTGGCGATGTTGTTGGAGATGGTCGTCAGAGCGGCCGAGTTGGCAGCGAGACCCGTCACTCCGGTTTGCATGGCGCTGTTGATGCTCATTGCGGTTTCCTTCTGGAAGAACTTAAGACTTAGGAGACTTTGGTGACGGCGGACATCGGCACGCGGGTATTGCCGACCTTGAGCACGATGGTGCCGTCGATATTTTCTGCGGACGATACGGCGCCGGACAGGCTGACCGAACTGGCGATCGTGGTGCCGCTGGCCGTCTTGGCTTCGACCGTCAGCGTATAGTCGCCTGCCGCCACCGCCTTGCCGGCGCTGTTCTTACCGTCCCAGGTAAAGCTGTTGGTGCCCTTGGCGAGACCGGCGCTGGCGGCATCGCCAGTCCAGACGACCTTGCCGTCGGCATCGAGCACGCTCAGCTTGGCCGATCCGGCGGTGGCGCCCAGGTCATAGTTCCAGGTCGCCGCCCCGTCCTTGAGCGTAACCGTGTCGGTCGCCGCCGTTACGGTCTTGCCGATATAGCTGACGGCGGCGTTCATCGATCCGGCGGAATTGTTGCTGGCGATTTGCGACAGGTACTGGTTACCCTTGAGCTGCTGCTCGACCGACGAGTACTGCACCAGCTGGTTGGTCCACTGGGTTGTGTCCATGGGCGACAGCGGATCCTGGTTGCGTACCTGGGCCGTGAGGAGGTTCAGAAAGGTCGAATAGTTCGCGCCCAGCGACGACGTATCGGTGATCGACGAGCCCGACTTGGTTGTCTTGGTCGGATCGATCGGCGTGTAGGTGGCGGTATCGGAAATGGTGTAGCCCATGTCAGG
>CAMLLA010000389.1 GCA_946480525.1 uncultured Asticcacaulis sp.
GCCTGCTGGTAAACGGTAAGATTGATCAGTTCCTCGTCGAGGTTAACCCCTTCGGTGGCGGAGCGGCGATTGGTCGCTTCCTTCAGAAGGGCCTCCGAGGCCGTCTTGTTGGTTTCCGCATTGGCCGCCAGATTGCCGACCTGGCCGGCGAGGTCCGACGCATAGCGTTCGAGCGTCGATGTGCCGCCGCCGTTCAGGCCGGAGCGCGGAAAGGTGATCGAGCTGTTGGCAATGTCGGACATGGCCAGCCCGCCCGCGCCGTCGCCCGACACAAGGGCGGGACTTGGCGAGGTCGCCGACAGGTCGACGTGGGCCAGTGACATTTTGGCCGGGTTGCCGTTGACGGTACTGTGAACGGCCAGGCCGCTGGCGACCTTGCCTGACGTGCCGCCGATGCCGAAGAAGGTGCTGAACGACGCGCCACCGAGACGTGAGGTATTGTCCGATGACACGCCCAGTGTGGCGGCCGGACTGCCATACCCGCTGAAGGTCAGCGCGCCGGTCGCGCTGTCCAGCGAGAAGGCGCCGTAACGGCCGACGCCGTTGGTCGTGTCGTTGAGCGCAACCCGCAGATCGTCGAGGGTCGTCACGCCCGTCGTCGGAATGGTGAAGTCGATATCGGCCAGGGTCGCGCCGTTTTCGCCCTTGATGCTGAACGAGATTTGACTGCCGCCGGTGAAGCCGTGGGCGGAGGTGGCGGTCAGCCCCGTCTGGTTGTTGGTCGGCGTCTTGGACGAGATGAGGTCGTTCAGGCCGAAATATTGCGAGAAGCCCTGGCCGAGCTTGTTCGAACCACCTGTGGCTGGATCGGCGACGGCGACGCCGGCCGTTGTGCCGGCGGCGTTTATGGACAGGGCGCCGCCTGTAAAACTTAAGGACAGGCCCCCGGCGGCTCCTGTCTGAATATCGGCCGCGAAAGTGGCGTCGGCGAAGGTGCCGGAGGTTGAGCCGCCGCCTGCGGGGTAACGCGTCCAGGTGTTGGCCGTGAAGTCTATTTCCATGCGGCTGGCGATCGCGCCATTGCCGTCGAGCATGACTATGTTGGTAATGCCGGTCATGCCGTTCAGCGCTTCGGCCTGCGTCTGGCTTAAGGCCTTGCCGGTCAGCGAGGTCGGCGCGGGAACGGCGGAAGAATCGTTATGGGCCGCGTTCATCTGCTCGGCGAAACTGGCCATGTATTGATTAAGCTGGTCATTGATCGCCGGCGCGGTGGTGTCGCGCATGTCGATCAGGCCCTTGAGCTCGCCCGAAGTGATGCTGTCGCCGAAATCGCGTGTTTCTCCCGATATGCCCTTGATCATGATCGAGTTGAAGACGGTCGAGCCCGACACATTCGATGTCGGCTGGTAGGACAGGGTGGCATAGGTATCGCCGCTCAGCACCGTGCCGTTCTGGGTGCGCACGGTAACGCCGCCATTGTCGTTCTGCGTGACCTTGACATCGATCAGTTTCGACAGCTGATCGATATAACCTGTCTGCGCGCTCTGTGCGCCGGTGGCGTCGCCGCCCACCACGGTCGCCGACGAGATCGACGCGTTGAGTTTCGAGATATTCTTGAGCAGGTCGTTGATGGCAGTGACGTCCGACGCGATGCGGGCGTCGGCATCGGAACGGACCTGCTGGATCTTGTCGGAGATACGCGCCCCTTCGGCCAGGAAGCCGGACAGGTTCGATACCACCTCCTGGCGCAGGGCCGAGGAGCTGGGCGTTTCGCCGGCCTTGGCCATGGAGGTGAGGGCGCTGTTCATCTGGTTGAACAGGTTGTTTTCGTCGGTAATGTCGCCGAATTGCGCCTGGATCTGGTCAAGCAGGTCATAGGTCGCGCTGCTTTGGGATGCTTCGGACGATGCCTTGAACGAAGCCTGCTGCAGATAGCGGTCGGCTGCCAGGGTGATCTGGCCCGAGGACACGCCCGCGCCCTTGCCACCTATGGTCACAGAGGTCTGGTTGGCCTGTTTGCGGATATAGCCCGGCGTATTGACGTTGGAGATGTTGTCGGAGGTGACGCGCAACTGCTCCTGCGCGGTCATCAGGCCCGAAACACCGATATTCATGATCGAGTTCAGCGACATGGCTGAGTGTCCTCAAAGCGCATCCCGAAACGTGCAAAGCGGTTTTCGGAATAATATGCGCGACAAAGCAAATTAAGATTCAAGCAACCGTATTTCGGCAAAGCCTGCACCGCACCCGGCAAATCCTGCCGGGACGTTCCGGTGCTGTGATTTTTAAAACTCAATATTTTCATAGACTTAGAGTTTTGGCCTGGCTGGAGTTTACGATTCTGAAGCGTAAGGTTTCAATTCACGTGCCATGTTTAATGTGCGTGCCGGCAAGCGCCGCGATACCTGCGGTTAACCCTTTGGAAAGTCGGCAAGTTTTGACTGCCGTGACTGCCGGGCAGGCAAATATCGCCCGCCTCCCTATGGGTTAAAATCAATAAAATCAATATGTTAAAAATGGCCCGGCGCTTGCAATCGGCATGAAGATTGGTTTGCGCAAGAACTGCGTCGCCCCGAACAGGTTCCTTCCGGCTGCGAAATGCGGCGGCGGGACGCTCAAGTGTTTTGCGCGAGTTCTTATGTCGCTGTCCGCATCCTTGTCGGTCAATTCCGCAGCCGCCTCCACTGGCGCCGCGCCTTCAGGCGCTGCCGGTGCCCCTGCGGATGTGACCACAGGTCTGACGCCTGCGGGCGGCACGTCCGTATTCGATGTCCTCCTGCAGCAGATTGCCGCCGAGACGCCCGTGCAGGCCGCCCCGGCGGTCCAGGCCACCATGACCGGCGAGATGTCCGCAGCCCTGACCGCGGAAGATCCGGATACGGAGACGCCGGAAGCCGAAGTGCCGGAGACGGCCGAGGCCGAGATTCCTGCCCAGATCGTGTTGGTCATAACGGCGCCGGTTATCCAGCCTCAGGCCAATGCGGCGGAGGCAGCGCCCGACCTGTCGCAAGACGCCCTGTCTGTCGACGCGAAAGCATCCGGGGCGAAGCGGGGGCAGGCGCAACCTGTCGGCGGCAAGGACGCGGACGACATAAAAGACACTGAGGCGACCGACATTATAGAGACTGTGGTCAAGGCCCAGGCCGAACCTCTCCGCGCCGTCGGCAAGGCCGCCAGGGACGTCGTCGCCAAGGTGCGCGACGCGGTGACGGGCGCCGACCCGCAACCGGCACAGCCGGCCGCCGACCCGCGCACGGTCGGCGCTTCGGCCCCGGACGCGCAGTCGTCCACCATGCCGTCGGCCTTTTCGCTGCAGGCCCTTAACGATACGCAGGGCAGCTACACAGCTACCGGTGCAAGCACGGCCGCCGCTTCGAACCTGTCCAAGGCGGCGGTGGAGACCCTGTCGGCCTTGTCCATGCAGATCAGCAAGAAGCTGGAGCACGGCTCGACCAAGTTCGCCATCGAACTTTACCCGGCCGACCTCGGCAAGGTCGAGGTGTCGTTGCATATTGCCCGTGACGGCAAGACGACCGCACACCTGACGTTCGATAGTCCCGTTACGGCCGCCAGCTTCAGCGCCAGTGAGCCGGAACTGCGCCAGCAACTGGCCAATGCCGGCCTGTCCGTAGACCAGGACGCCCTGTCCTTCTCTTCGCGTGACGGTTCCTCGCAAGGCAACGGCTTCGGCTCGGCCCTGGCGCAGGACCAGCAGCAGCAACAGTCGCAGGCCCGTCAGGCCAGCCGCGCCCTTGAGGCGGCGCGGAAGGTAGCCGACGACAGCGACCTCAACGCCGTTCTCGATAGAGCGATGAATGCCATGCGCAGCGGTGCTTCGACGCTTGCGCTCAACCTGATCGTTTAGGACCAGACATGGGATATACCATTTCCGA
>CAMLLA010000390.1 GCA_946480525.1 uncultured Asticcacaulis sp.
AGCCAGGCCGAAAATACCGACCCGTTTTACGGCCTGAAACTCGACGGCTACATAACGCCTTCGCAGCGACTGTCGCTCACGGCATTCGACACCACCAACCGGTCGATTTCCCGTCGCTATGGCTTCGATGGCAGCAAACGCGGCGACTACGTTGCCACCGAAGTCACGGAGACCGGCGGCCGTAACTGGGTGCTCAACTATTCCGGCCGCGTCAACGACTGGCTGAACCTGTCGGCAGCGGTCGGCGAGATGCGCGACCGCGCGAACGTCATTCCCGAAGACCCATTGGCCTACTATGTGCGCGTTGTCGACATGACTAACAAGCCAACCACCCTATCCAAGGGGCAACCGACCAGCATCGCCAGCGTCACGGACATGACGCGCAAATTCTGGCGCGCCGACGCAGATATCCGGTTCGATGCATTCGGCCGCCACCACGTCCGCTTCGGTATCGATCACGAGGATAATTCCGAGACTAAGACCAACAACATGGTGGGGCGCGTACCGGTGCAGTACATCTTCCGCACCTATGACGCCACCGGCACGGTGATCAATAACGACAGCCTTCTTCAGATCGTGTACCAGCAGCTGGGTGGCAATGTCGCGTCCGAAAACCAGGCAGTCTACATCCAGGATTCGTGGGACCTCACGCCCAACCTGAACGTACAGATCGGCGTACGCGACGACGCCTTCAGGCAGTACAACCTGTCGGGTGAACGCTATATCAACCTGACCGGCAATGTCGCGCCGCGTCTCGGCTTAAGCTGGGATCCGACGGGTGAGGGCGCCTGGAAAGTCCACGGCTCCTTCGGCGCCAGCTTTATTCCGCCTGCGATGAACCTGGGCGTCCGCGGCAAGGACCTCTATTTCTCGCAATATTTCGAAGCACCGGCCGGCGGATGGGGCATCGATCCGACGACAGGGCTCCCCAGTGCGGTCGGACCGACCTACGCCCTGTTCGGTCAGCCGTGTCCGACGTCGCAGCTGAGCCAGGCGCCCGGCTTCAATACCAGCCATGTGGCAGGTGATGACGCCTGTTTCGTAATCGGCAACGGCGTCCAGGAAGGCGCGACGTCCAAGGCGGCAACAGGACTGAAAGCCGCGCGCGTCGACGAATTCACCCTTGGCGCAGATTACCGTTTCAATGACCTTTGGTCGGTGGGCCTGAGCGCCGTTTATCGCAACACCGTCGATGTGTCCGAAGATTCCGAGTTCGGCCCGGCCATCATCGATTACCTGACTGCCAACGGTCTCGACGCCTCGCAGTATGAGTCCGGCGAAATTTCCAACAGCTACTATGTCTGGAATGTCGGCGACCATGACGTCACCGTCTCCCTCAAGGAACCTCTGCCGGGCGAGACGCAAGCGCGCACGATCACGCTTACGGCCGAACAGCTGGGACATTTCGCCGACGCGAAACGTGAATATACCGCGCTCGTCTTCGACTTTAAACGCACCTTCGATGGCAAGTGGGGCTTGCAGGGCTCGTACACACTGTCCAAGCTCTACGGCAATTACAGCGGCACCGTGACCGAGTTCGGCAACGGCGTCCAGACGGACGCCGGCGCGACCTTCCGCTGGGACACGCCCAATACCGAGGATTACGCCACAGGCCTTCTGCCCGGCAACCCGACGCATAGCCTGAAGGTCTGGGGCTCTTACGCCTTCACGCCGCACCTGCTGGGTGGGTTCAATATCCTTGTCCAGTCGCCGACCCGGTTCAGCTGCCTGGGCGACGACCCCGACGGCGTCTCGCCCTATGTGGTCTTCCACTATTGCGGTGGCGAGCCCGCGCCGATGGGCAAGGGGCTGAAGTCGGACTGGGTGCGCAATGTCGATGCGTCCCTGCGCTATACCGTGCCCCAAACCCTACTGCCAACGGGCAAGCTGGTTCTACGCGCCGATGTCTTCAACCTGTTCGACATCCGCAGCGTGGTCACGCGTTATGTCACCTATGACGGTGCAACGGCCGGCGCAGTCGATGCCAATTATGGTCGGCCGTCGAACTATACCCAGCCCCGGTCGGTGCGGATCGGCTTCGACCTGAGTTACTAATCGATGGGTTGCAAGTCGCCAGAGACCGGCGACTTGCAGTCTGCAACTTATTTTTCAACGACCAGAATACCGTCCAGCCGCGCATAGCCGGCTTCCATACCGTCCATCATCGGCGAGGAGGCGACCAGGTCGCGCGTCTCCTTCGACGCATAGGTAATGGTCAGGATCATTTCGGTGCCGCCGTCCCGTTCGACCAGAACCATGTCGCCATCGGCAGATCCTTTCGTCCAGTCGTCGTCGAAAACCTGCTGGTCGGCGATATGCCTGGGTTCCTCGACGGCGCGATAGACGCCACTCATCGCCATGGTCTTGCCGCCTTCGCCGTGCCATTCGTAGCGGTACTTGCCGCCAACACGCAGGTCGACCTCGCAGACCGGCATGGTCCAGCCCGGCGGCCCCAGCAGCCAGCGCCGGATCAGGTCGGGCTTGGTGTGCGCGTCCCAAACCATCTGACGCGGCGCGTCGAAGGTCCGCGTCAGACGGATCTGGGTGTCGGAGGGCAGGGCGGCGTTGAGCCGGCCCACGGTCTTGATGATCATGGCAGACATGGAGCGAGCCTTATTTGAGGGGTTTGCGCAGGAGGGTACGGTACTGGCTTGAGTCCGGGCCGGTCTCGGGACCGACCGCGTAAGTCTCCCAAAGCTCGTCCGTGGTGGTGACGCCCTGGTCTTTCAGCGCCATGATGAACTGCCCCCAGCCATTGCCGAGCCCCTCGTAGCCGCCGTGATAGGTCGTGCTGGCCGCCTTCATGGCCGGGCGCACGGAGGGCTGGACGCGGCCTTCGGGCGTCACGTCCCTATCGACCGGCAGGCAGATTTCAAAATCGAAGGTATCGGTTGGGGCGCGATGGTGATGCGTGAACCATGGCCCCGTCGGCGTGATGCCCTGAACGGCCAGCGTTGCATGCAGTTCACCTATGCCGGCGCCCATATGGTTCATGATCTCGTTGGCCGGGACCTTGAGCGGGATGACAGCCATTTTCTGTTCGGGCAGGTCGATGATTTCGGGGGTATCGATCATTGGGTATCCTCTCGGTTTGAATTGTGAGTAGTCAGTCCTTCTGGACCGTCTTCATTTCCGCCAGCAGCGCATCGAGCCGCTGGTAATTGCCTTCGAGTTTGGCGCAGAACTCATCCAGCCAGGCCGTGGCCTGGCGCAACGGCTTGGTGACGGCGCGCACCGGCCGCCGGGTGCCGTCGCGGCCGCGTGTCACCAGCCCGGCATTTTCCAGCACCTTCAAATGCTTCGATATGGCTGGCTGGCTCATGGAAAACGGTTCCGCCAGATCCATGACCGAGACTTCTCCTTCGGCCAGCCGCGCCAGGATTGCGCGCCTCGTTGGATCGGCGAGGGCCACAAAGGTTGCGTCGAGACTGTCGAATGCCATGTCATAACCGATCAGCTATATAACTTAATGGTTATATATAGCGATCATTTTTGCCTGTCAAGAGCCGTTGGATGGTTCCAAGCCTCTTGAAAAGATGTGGGCAAATTGCCAAGTTGGCTGCGATAGGGGCGCGCACTCACTTAAGGTTAAGACTTCTTGTCTTAGATGGCGTGACGCCCGTCGATTCGACACACACAAAGGATTCGTGAATGCGCGACCCCGTTGATCATCTGACTTCCTACCTGGTTCCCACAGTCATCGAGCAATCGAGCCGTGGTGAGCGCGCCTACGACATCTATTCGCGCATGCTGAAGGAGCGGATCATATTCCTGACCGGTCCGTTCGAAGACGGCATGGCGACCTCGATCTGT
>CAMLLA010000391.1 GCA_946480525.1 uncultured Asticcacaulis sp.
TGAAGGCATAGTTGTTCGACTGAAGCGCCGAGCACGCCGTCAGAGCCACGATCAGGTCCATTTCGGCTTCGAACAGGATATGGTCGCCGGCCTTGCTCTTGGGCGGATCGACGCGCAGTTCCCCGGTCTCGCCATTGACCTGTACATTCATGAAGATGTTGAACGCAATCGGGATCTGGTCGGGCTGGATGCCGTAGGGCTCAAGCGCCTGCGCCAGGTTGCCGAAGCAGCCGTGGTGCGGATGCTCATCGCCGTAGATAATGCGGAAGGTGTCTTTCGAGCACGGCGTCAGCAGGAAGTCGTGGCGTCCGACCGTGTCCTCCACGATCCTCAACATGATATTGCTGCGGTTTGAATAAAGCGGATCGCCCGTGCTCAGGAACAGTTTGGACGCATAGTCGAGTGTCCGCCCCGACGAGATGACTTCGTTGATGTCGTCGGCATTGAAGGCCAGCATGTCCGAAACCTGTTCGCCATCAGGGTCGATGACGCGCAGGCGCTGACCCTTCGCCAGCTTGAACGCGGCCCCTGAACGGGGCGGGATTACCGTAATCATGCCGTCTCCTGAAAATGCCTGGACACACAATAGGCAAGGCAAAATAAGGACGGCATATGAAGCCTGTCTGATTTCACAAAGGCGCCGCAAGCAGATGTGGCGGTGACATGACAGCGATAAAATTCCGGCCAGTATCGAGCCTTACACCGTTCTTGCCTCTCGCCTCCGGCTTTCACGGTTCGATCTTACCTGGGGCCCGTTAGGTTTGGCTTCCAGCAAAGGAAGCGTACCGTGTACCCCGCCACTCAGATTTCAGAAGACAATACCCGCGCACAAGGCGCGTTGATCGAGCGTTTCGAAGCCCATATCAAGGCGAAGGATTTCCCCTGCGTCGGCGCCAAGTCAGCCCTGGCGCGGCGGCAGATGCAATTCTTCGTCGCAGGCGATATCCGCTGTCCGCGCGACGATATCGCACTTTACGACGCCATCCGCGATTTCGCCCGGGACTTTAAAAATGCGCCTGAGCCGTTCCAGACCTTCATCGTCCTGTTCGACATGCGGGAAACCTTGAGCGAGGAAGCCTTCGAAACCGCCCTCTGGCAGCGGCTCGAAGCGCTGGAAAGCATCGACGCGGCGCGCGGCCATTCCTATGACCCCCGCGTCAGTTCCGACCCCGATGACGCCACCTTCTCCTTGAGTTTCGGCGGCGAAGCCTTCTTCGTTGTCGGCCTGCATCCAGGCGCCAGCCGCGCCTCGCGCCGCTTCGAAGTCCCGGCCCTGGTCTTCAATGCCCACGACCAGTTCGAAATCCTGCGCAAGGACGGCCGCTACGATACGATGCGCGAGACGATCCTGAAGCGCGACGAAGCCTATTCCGGCTCGGCCAATCCAATGGTCGCGCGCCACGGCGAAATCTCCGAAGCGCGGCAGTATAGCGGGCGGATGGTCGATGACGGCTGGCGGTGCCCGATGCGTCAAATGCATCATTCTTAACACCTTGTTCACCACCTTCCGGGTAAATTTTGCCTAGTGTCGCGACCGCGGTCTAAGCGGGCCACACCTGTCATTATTTGCGTTTTCCGGAGGCCTTTGAAGTGGCTGAGGCTGCGGCCGCGGGCAAAGGGCCTGCCATTACCTTCAGTGACGTCCAGGGCTGGCTGAAGCGCGGCGAAGTCGTGATGGCGCTTGGCGTCATCCTGATCATCGTCTTCCTGATCATTCCGATCCCGGCGATCATGCTCGACGTGCTGCTGTCACTGTCGATCACCTCGTCGATCCTGATCCTGATGACGGCCATCCTGATCAAGAAGCCGCTCGATTTTTCCGCGTTTCCGACCGTGCTGCTAGTCACGACCATGTTCCGCCTGTCGCTGAACGTGGCATCGACCCGCCTGATCCTCAGTCACGGGCACGAGGGCGTGGAAGCGGCCGGTGCGACCATCAAGGCCTTCGGTCAGCTGTTGATGCAGGGCAACTTCATCATCGGCATCGTGCTGTTTGCCATCTTCATCCTGATCAACTTCGTCGTCATCACCAAGGGTTCCGGCCGTATCGCCGAAGTCGCCGCCCGCTTCAGCCTGGACGCGATGCCGGGCAAGCAGATGGCCATCGACGCCGACCTGTCGTCCGGCCTGATCGATCAGGAGGAAGCCAAGAGACGCCGCAAGGAGGTCGAGCAGGAATCGGGCTTCTTCGGCGCCATGGACGGTGCCTCGAAGTTCGTGCGCGGCGACGCCGTCGCCGGCCTGATCATCACCGCCATCAACATCATTGGCGGCATCCTCATCGGCATGTTCAGCCATCAGCTTCCCATCGGTGAAGCGGCGCAGAAATATATCGAGCTGACCGTCGGCGACGGCCTGGTTACCCAGATCCCGGCGCTGATCATTTCGATGGCCGCCGGCTTCCTGGTGTCGAAGGCCGGCGTCGACGGCTCGGCGGACAAGGCGCTGGTCGCACAGCTGGCCACCAACCCGGTCGCGCTGGGCATGGTGTCGGCGGCTTCGGGTGTGCTGGGTCTTGTTCCGGGCATGCCCATCCTGCCGTTCGCCGCCGTTGCCCTGGGGGCCGGGTTCCTGGCCTACAAGATGGGGATCAAGCCAAAGGGCCCGACACCCGAAGAAATCGAGGCCGCGCAACAGCAACAGCAGAACCTGACACCGGAAGAAGAGCCGATCTCGGCCGCTCTGGCCATCGACGACGTCAAGATGGAACTGGGTCTGGGCCTGCTCGGGCTCATCAACGATCTGGACGGCCGCAAGCTGACGGACCAGATCAAGGCGCTGCGCCGGACGCTGGCACAGGAATACGGCTTCATCATGCCGTCGGTGCGCATCCTCGACAACATGCGCCTGCCCAACCAGGGCTATTGCCTGCGCATAAAGGAGATGGAGGCCGGCTCGGGCGAGGTTCGCATCGGCCAGCTCATGGCCATGGACCCGTCCGGGCGTCAGGTCGACCTGCCGGGCGAACACATGAAGGAGCCGGCCTTCGGCCTGCCCGCCACCTGGATCGACCAGAACCTGCGGGAGGAGGCGACCTTCCTCGGTTACACCATCGTCGATCCGGCGACCGTCATCACGACGCACCTGACCGAGATCCTCAAGGACAATATGGCGGACCTCCTGTCCTATGCGGAACTGACAAAGCTGCTGCGCGACCTGCCGGCAGACCAGAAGAAGCTGGCCGACGACCTGATCCCCAGCGTGGTGACGACCGCCACGGTGCAACGCGTGCTTCAGGCGCTGCTGAAGGAGCGCGTGTCGATCCGCGACCTGCCGGCCATTCTCGAAGCCCTGGGCGAAGCCGCCGCCCACACCAAGTCTATCACCAACATGGTCGAACACGTCCGTTCGCGTCTGGCGCGCCAGCTGTGCTGGCAGAACCGGTCCGAAGACGGCTCGCTGCCGATCGTCACCCTGTCGCACGACTGGGAAAATGCCTTTGCGTCGTCGCTGGTGGGGCAGGGCGAAGACCGTCAGCTGACCATGGCGCCGTCGGCTCTGCAGGAGTTCATCCGCACCGTGCGCGATACGTTCGAGCGCGTGTCGATGACCGGAGAAGTGGCCGTGCTTCTGACCTCTCCGAACATCCGGCCGTTCGTTCGTTCGATCGTCGAGCGTTTCCGCGCCAATACTGTGGTCATGAGCCAGAACGAAATTCACCCGAAGGTGCGGTTAAAGACCGTCGGGCAGGTCTGACCTGTGTCATTGTCCACGCCGACACGGGCAAACGGCCCTTAACGACCCCTTGACATTTCGATGACAACCCTCCTTTTGGAG
>CAMLLA010000392.1 GCA_946480525.1 uncultured Asticcacaulis sp.
GCCGCCATCAAGGCGATCAAGCGCGGCGAGACGCGTTACACCGACGTCGACGGCATCCCCGAGTTGAAGGCGGCCATCGTCGAGAAGTTCAAGCGCGAGAACGGCCTGGAATACAAGACCAGCCAGGTCAGCGTTTCGCCCGGCGGCAAGCCTGTCATCTATAACGCCATGATGGCGTCGCTGAACCCCGGCGACGAAGTCATCATTCCGGCGCCTTACTGGGTGTCCTATCCGGACATGGTCCTGCTGGCCGGCGGCACCCCCGTCTTCGCGGTCGGCGAAATGTCGACCGGCTTCAAGCTGAAGCCGGAAACGCTCGAAGCCGCCATCACGCCCAAGACCAAGTGGCTGATCCTCAACTCGCCGTCCAACCCGTCGGGCGCCGCCTACACCGAAGCCGAGCTCAAGGCGCTGGGCGAGGTGCTGAAGAAGCACCCGCAGGTCTGGATCCTGACCGACGACATGTACGAGCACCTGACCTTCGACGGCTTCAAGTACACGACGATCGCCCAGGTGGTGCCGGAACTCTATGACCGCACGCTCACCATGAACGGCGTGTCGAAGGCCTATTCGATGACCGGCTGGCGCATCGGTTACGCTGCCGGGCCTGAGCCGCTGATCAAGGCCATGGCCAAGACGATTTCGCAGTCGACGTCCAACCCGTGTTCGATCGCTCAGTGGGCCGCCGTCGAAGCGCTCAACGGGCCGCAGGACTTCATCCCGCAGCGCGCCGCCGTCTTCCAGAAGCGCCGCGACCTGGTCGTCGCCATGTTGAACAACGCCAAGGGCATCCACTGCCCGACCCCGGAAGGCGCATTCTACGTCTATCCGTCGATCGCCGGCTGCATAGGCAAGCAGGCGCCGTCGGGCAAGATCATCAATTCGGACGAGGATTTCGCCGCCGAACTGCTGCAGACCGAGGAAGTCGCCGTGGTTCACGGCGCGGCCTTCGGCCTGTCGCCCTTCTTCCGCATCTCCTATGCGACGTCGGAATCGGTGCTGACCGAAGCCTGCTCGCGCATCCAGCGCTTCTGCGCCGCGCTGAAGTAGTCACAGGCGCCTGAGTTCAAGCGTCACATCCGTGGCTGACCTCCGTATTTCCGAGACGCGAATGTCCGCCTTCCTTCCCTTGATTGGGAAGGAAGGCGCGACCTTGTCTGAGTGTGCGCTGCTGCCGTGACCAACCTTATTCCCGAAGTCTGGCTGATCGCGCCAGGCCTGCTTCTGGCCGGCCTCGCCGGCGCGCTGGTAGCCGCGATCCTGCTCAGCCTGCTCGTCACCGGCGGCGGCCCCGTCGATCGCCCGCGGCAACGCGGCATGCACGATCAGCCGACCCCGACCAGCGGCGGACTGGCGGTCATGGCCGCCACCGGCCTTGCAACGGGGCTGATCCTCTGGCTGCTTCCGAACGATGTTCCTGGCGGCGGCAAGGACGGCCTGGCTGTGTTCGGGTTCGCCGTCCTGATGGGCCTGACCGGCGCCGCCGATGACCTCCTGGGACTGCCGGCCAAGCTGCGCCTCGGCATCCAGGTCGCCCTGTGCCTGGCCTTCGGATACATGTACCGCGTCGACACCCTGACCTTCGGTTTCGGCAGCGTACTGGCTGTCTGGTGGCCGATCGGCATGCTGGGCGCGGCAGCCTGGCTGGTCCTGTGCATCAATGCCATCAACTTCATGGACGGATCGAATGGTCTGGCGATCGGCGCCCAGGGCATTGCCCTCGCCGTCATCGTCCTGCTCGCCGAATTGATGGCGCCGTCAAGCGCCGTTGGCGCCTTCCTCGGCATTCCCGTCCTGATCAGCGCCTGTGCCGCCGGCGCGCATCTTGGCTTCCTGCCCTTCAACCTGCCGCCACGCACGCCCGGCAAGGCCATGGCCTTCCAGGGTGACGCCGGCGCCTTTTTTTCCGGAGCGCTGATCGGCGGCGTCTGCCTGCAACTCAAGGCCTATAATGTCGGATCGGTGTGGTTCGGAGGCTTTCTTTTGGCGCCGCTGCTCGTCGACGTCGTCCTGACCCTTACCTTACGTGCCCGTCAGCGCAAGAACCTGCTTCAGGCGCATAAGGAGCACCTTTATCAGCTCTGGCTGCAACGCCGCGACCCCAGCCATCTGAACCTGGCCTTGCGCGTCTGGGGCCTGTGCCTGGCCTCATCCATGGTCGGCCTGATCGCGCGCTTTTTCGATATACAGACCGGCGTCGATGTCCGCCTTCCAGCCCTGGTCCTTGTCGTAGCCGCCTACGGCTTCGGCTGGTTCGCCATCCGCCGTCAGCTGTTCGGCCGGCCGGTCTTCGGTCAGTCCGAAAAGCCCTCCTAACCCTCGTCGTCTTCGCCGACCTTGCCACGATTGGCCTTGACGGTGGAACGGATCGACTTGCCCAGCAAGCGGCGGCGTACAGAGCCCTGCGTCGGCTTGGTCTTGATACGCGGTGGTGGTGGCGGCTCGGCAGCCTTGCGCACCAGCTCGACGAAACGCTCCAGCGCGGCCTTGCGGTTCATGTCCTGGGTGCGGTGGGTCTGGACGAACAGCACCAGCTCGCCCTCCTGGGTCACGCGCCGCCCGCCCAGCCTGGTCAGGCGCTGTTTGACGTCGTAGGGAATGGTCCAGTTGTTGGTGATCGAGAAGCGCAGCTCGACGGCGGTCGCCACCTTATTGACATTCTGGCCGCCGGCGCCCGACGACCGCACGAAACTCTCGTGCAGTTCATCGTCGGGAACGGAAATCTTCGGCGTAATGAAAACCATCCGGTCTTTTCCGGGAAAAGCCAGTCCGGATCAAGGCCGCACAGACGTGAAATGGCGCCCACACGCATGTGAGCGCCATGACCAGGAGAGAAACAGATCAGGCGTTAAGCGTCGCCTTCAGCATCCAGCGATGCTTTTCATGGGCGGTAATGCGCTGGGTCACCAGATCGGCCGTTGAAAGATCACCGGCCTCTTCGGCGGCTTCGGCGGTTGCCTTCAGGGTGGCAATCGTCGTTTCATGACCAGCGATCAGGTCCTTCAGCATGCCTTCGGAGCCAAGGGTCGGGTCGCCGTCCTTGATCGAGGTCAGGTTGCCGAGTGAACTGTGGCCCATGGGGGCGAACTGATCGAGCGCGCGGATACGTTCGGCGATCTCGTCGATGGCCGTCCAGATTTCGGTGTACTGCTCTTCCAGCAGCAGGTGCAGCCCCCGGAAGTTCGGCCCGCGGACATTCCAGTGATAGCCGTGCGTCTTCTGATAGATGGTGAAGCTGTCGGCCAGGACCTTGGACAGTTCATGGGCAACGGTCTTGTCGGTATCGACGGCCTTTTTGGCGGAATCGGGCATGTTTCAGAGCTCCTCTCAAAAGCTGAACACGTCAGATATGCCGTGCCCGCGTAAGGATTCAATAGATAGCGCAAGGAAATTTCGTGGATCAAACTGTCATAATTCGTGAAGCTTCCCGGCATATTGTCTATTGCATCACGGCGTAACAGGGCTATGTTATGACCACCTTATGCTGAAATTGAGCATAAGTGTTTACAGGAGACCGGCATGGCCGATACCGCCCGCCCCTTTGAATTCACGCCTCAGGTCGAGCTTGAGACAGCCCCCATTTGGGAGAAGCTGAAATCGAAGGTGTCGCCGCTGGAATGGCAGCTCCAGGCGCCGCTGATCGCCGAGATCAACCGTCTGAAAAAGGAAATGAATGCGGTCATCCTGGCGCATAACTATATGACGCCGGATATCTTCCACGGCGTCGGCGACTATGTCGGCGACTCACTTGGCCTGGCGCGCGAAGCCGCCAGGTC
>CAMLLA010000393.1 GCA_946480525.1 uncultured Asticcacaulis sp.
CACGCCCGGCGAAGTCGGCCGGCATGGACTCAAGCGTCCGCGCCAGGCCGCCCATGACCCAGCCATTGCCGCGCGCCCAATAGACAGGCTTGCCGCCCGCTCCCATCTGGGTCTTGAAGCGTTCGTCGCGCAGGAAGAGCTGGTCGTTCTCGACCCAGAGGCGGGCATAGGTGCGGCGCCATTCCTTGTCCATGGCGCGCAGATATTTGGGATCGCCGGTCAGCGACGACATGCGCGCCAGCACCGGCGGCGCCATATAGAGCGCATCGCACCACCACCAGACGAGCGCTTCTGTTTCCTGGGCGCGGCTCAGGTGCGGAACCTGGAAGTCGAGACGCTGCTGCAGCGGCATCAGGGTGCCCTGCTGGCCGCGCCGGCTGTAGAGTTCCTCATAGAGATCGCCAATCGCGATGTCGTCGGCATTGAGCAGGGTCCGTTCTGACCGGGCGCCACGCAAGGAATAATTATAGTGCTCGGCCGTGGCGGTCAGGAAACGGATCGTCGTCTTGTTATCCGAGACCCGCGCCAGGCGCGCGGCGCCGACATAGAAGGCCGCGGCCACCCAGTTCGACGAAATCTCGGTCAGGTTGGAACCGGTCGCCATCTGGATCGGCCGGCGGCTCATGTCCGCGATCTGGGAGGTGGATACGTAGTCCAGCACCGGAAGTATGGCTTCGCGTGACGGCAGTTTATCGGGAGAGAAGGCCGTATTCGGCCGCGCCGTCGGGGTCAGCCACCCGGCCTCGATGCCGGCCACGGGCGCGGCGTGCTGCGCGTAAACCGGCAAGGGGACGGCCAGGGCGACAGCGATCGCCGTAGCCGCAAGAACATGGCCGGACAGGTATGATGTCAGACGGTGGCGCGTGATCATGATCGGATATCCTGGGGACAGAATGGTAACGCTGACACCACCCCGGCAAGTGGCCAAGCTTTTATAGCAGATCTGCCGCGTGTCCGACCCCACGCCGCGGGGCCGGACAAACGGCTGTCGGACTTAGAAAGTGGCAATGACGCCGAAATAGAGGCGACGGCCATAGTACAGGGTATCGAAGACATAAGGCGCACCGTCGCCAACGTCACGGAACTCTTCCGGTGCATACCGGGTGATCGTGTCGTTGAGCAGGTTCTTGCCTTCGGCGAACAGTTCAACGTGCTTGTTGATCTTGTACGACATACGCGCGTCGAGCGACTTCGTCTTGTTCTTGAAGACCGGTGTGACGGTCTTGAAGTAGCTGGTCGCACCGCCATACGGCGGCAGGCTGATGCCCATCGCGTTCTGCGTGGCTTCGTTCGGAACACGGTTGGTGCCCTCCGACGCGTCGATCCGGTCGTAGTAGAAGTCGCGCTCCTGATAGGCGACGCGGGCATTCAGCTTGCCATCATCATACCAGAAGTTGAGGTTATAGTAGTAGCTCGACTGCTTGATGGGCGGCAGGGGTTTGCCGGTCAGCGGATCGACAGCCGTGAAGCTCTCATTGCTTTCCGTCGTCGAATAGTTGAAGCCAGCACCCGTATACTTCAACACGCTCGGCAGGAAGCTGAACGCCGTGCGGCCGGCCAGTTCGATACCGGTCTGTTGCAAGCCGCTTGGACCGTCTTCGTAGGTAGGGGCAATGTAGGTGTTGCCTTCCAGTTCATATTCGGGAAGCGTGACTTCTTCCGGCCGGCCTGATTTCACGTCGATCGCATAGCTGGCGATGCTTAGTTGGCTGTCGCGGTTGGGATACCATTCCAGCGAGATGTTGGACGTTGTAGCGCCATAGCCCAGAAGTTCAGGATTGCCGATACGGCCCGTACAGCGCTTCTGGTTGTTTGGCTCGACTTCGGCGTCTGGATCGGCATCATTCCAGTAACCTGGGAAGCTCGTACCTAATTGCTCCAGTGTCGCCTCATCCGCTTCGCTGATGAAGTTACAGGTCGCCGCCGACGTGCCGGTCAGCTGCGCCATGCTGGGACGGGCGCGCTGCTTGGCGATCGAGTAGCGGACCACCAGTTCATCTTCGATCGGCCAGACAGCCAGGTTGAAGCTGGGCAGGACGTCTTCCGACTGGCGGTGGATATCGAACACCCGGCGTTCGACAAAGGTCGTCACGGTCGGATCGATACCTGTGCCGCCGGCCTGGATAGCCGCAACGCGCGTGGGGTCGAGCGTCGTGGTCTGGAAGTTGACCGATGGCGCGGCATCGACCGTAATCCTCTGATAGCGAACACCGAGGTTACCGAAAACCGGCATATTGAAGAAACGCGTTTCGAAATCACCCATGATGTAGGCCGACGTCGTGACTTCGTTGGTCGAATAGCTCGGGCGGGTATAGGTCTTGCCGTCCGAAGCAATACATTCGTAGAGGCAATCGAGGGTATGGTGGCTGAGATCGCCATACTTGCCCAGCACCCCGAAAAGGGTGTCGAAGTCGAATGCCTTCCACGAGTCGATCAGGTTGCCGCGGTCCGGCATGCCTTCGAAATAGTTGGCGCCCGGCAGGGTGATCAGGCTGGCATTGATCATCTCCTGGTACTGCGCGCGCGTCAGCATATGTTCCTTTTCCAGCCGGTCCTGGCTGGTCGGGGCAGTGTTCAGGACGCGCGAACCGAAGGTACAGTTGGCGCCGGACACCGCTGGGTCGCAAAAGCGGACATAGTCGAGGCTGCGGGCGCGCGACAGCATGACGCCCGGCGCGATGTTGAAGCCGCCTTCGCGCCACGTCTCATTGTCACGATCGGTATGCGAGCCGCCGAACTTGATGCTCTTCAGCGGACCGAGATCGGTGAAGTTGCGGGTCAGGTCCAGCTGATAGTTCCACTCCTGGTTACGGTCCGCCTGCGGCGTGTACTCAAGCCGCGCCGTCGTCGTCGGATTCTGGAAAACGCCCGGGCGGACCGGCGTCGAATTGTCCGGCGAGGTCGGGTAGTAGGACGCCGGATTGTCGAGGTCGAAGCTCGGGACATCGAACGTCCACAATCCGTTTTCCGGAATCATGTAGAAGTGCGCCGACGGAATGGAGGCGATGATCTTGAACGCGTCGTCCTCGCGCTCGCCCTTGGCAAAGCCGTACTGGATGCGCGCCTTGGCAACCCACAGATCGTTTTTAAAGTCAGCGCCGAACTGGGTATAGTGCTGCTCATTGGTGCGCTGGATGTCGCGCACCTGGCTGTCGTAGTTCAGCGTCGTGACGCCATTGCCGCGGATCAGGTCGTACTCGGTAATGTAGTGGTTTGCGTTGACCTTGACGTTGCGCATATTGGTCGTCAAGGCGCCGGCCGTACTGGTCGTGCCGGACGGCGCGATGATCTGGAGGTTGTAGGCCTGGAAGTCCTGGTTGCGGATGTTCGGATTATAGGACGCGAACACCGTCAGGTCGTCGGTCACGCGATAGTCGGCGCGCAACTGGAACGAGGTCCGCGTGTCGCGGCGGTTTTCGCGGCGCATGCGTGGCAGCGATGGCGCGAAATCCTCCCATTGGGCGTAGCAGTTCAGGCGGCTGTTGATGCCGGTCGTCGGCAGGGCCGCGCACCCGGCCTTGGTCGTGACGGCGGCGGCTACCTTGTCGTAAGCCTGGGTGAAGCTCTTTTCGGGCGAGTTGTCGTGATCACCGAAGGGCTGGTATCCGACCTGCTTGTCCGACACGCTGTTGAAGTCGGTCGAGGTGCGCTGGTCGTCATAGGTGAAGTTGAACAACACACCCAGGCGATCATCAAGGAACTTGCGTGTGGCGATCACGTTGAGGCGCGGCGACCACTTACCGTCCAGCGTGTTCTTCTGGTACTGAAGG
>CAMLLA010000394.1 GCA_946480525.1 uncultured Asticcacaulis sp.
CAATGGCGAAGGCTTCGGTCCGAGTTGGGGAATTGGTGTCCGCAAGGAAAGAAGGAGGTCAACAGCAAGTTGAACCTCCGGGTTTTGGTGAGTCTATTATCAGGAGTACAGTCATGAAAAAGTTCGTTATCACAATCGCCGCTCTGGTTTCCGTCATGGGTATGGCCGCTGCCACCAGCCAGGCTCTTGCCCGTCCCCCGGCTTGCACGGGCGACGTCTGCTTTTAAGTAGTCGATGATGTACGGGTAAGTGCGCTGGCTCTTACCCGTCTTTTATGTCCGGAAATCCGGAAATACCGACGCGGTTTAAGCCAATCCTAACGTGTTTGTGATTAAAACGCCCCTGATAGTATCAGGAGGCGACATGAGTCGCTCATATAAAGACGGTGGTTGGGTGGCTGGCTTGCGCGGTTTTATACTGCCGCTGGCATTTGTATTGTGTGCGTTGCAACCTGCGCCTTCCGTGGCTGGCGTTGTCCCATCAGTGAAGGTTGCCGACAGCCAGGGCTACGCGCAGAGCCTTAACGACATCCAGGCGCAGGTCGCCTCTCTGCCCTTCGTCTACAGTGAAAACGAAATCGAAAAATACGGCGATCACGCCGTGCGGCTGTCGGGTGACGAACGCGTCTATGCCCTGTGGCACATCCTTCAGACCTACAAGGCGGATCAGAACGACGCCAGGATGCAGGCCTGGCATAACCGTCTTCTTACCCTCGCGCAAAGTGAGCGTGACAGCCGCCTCGACCTGCTGGCGAGGTTTATGTACCAAGCCTATCAGAACGAGGTCGGTGGTTACACGCTGCTGAGCAATGCCGACTGGCGAACCTATCAATCGACGTCCAGCCGGGCCTTGCAGAACATCGTCCTGCTGGAGCGCGAGCGGATGTTCCAGTACCAGGCCAACTGGGCTGAAGCGATTGATATCGGCGACGCCCTGGTCGTGCGGCTCCAGAGCGAGGGCAGCAAGGCGCAGGGGCTTATGATGGCGGCGCGGCAGGCGATGGCCTACAACATGCTTCGCGTCGGAGACAATAACGCGTACGCTTCCCACATGCTGGCGGCGGCGCGGCTGGCGCAGCGCAACGCCTTTTATCAACAGCAGATGGATCTGGTCTATGACCTGGCCTTCTTCGCGGCGCAGGACAATAATATCGCTCTGGCGTCGTCGCTTCAGAAACTTTACGCCGCCGAGGTGGAGAAGAACGACATTAGCGGCCTTAAACCCTGGAGCCGCCAACTTTGCGCCATCGTCGAAGATCGGGCGGAGCGTTATCGCGCCGTCATCGATTGCCTGAGCGGTACAGCCGTGGCGCGGGGTGAGATCGCCTCAGCATACGACGCGTTTCAATTGAGGCTCCTTACGAAGGCCTATGCGCGGGAAGGGCGGGTCCTGCAAGCCCGCCAGGCCCTGGAACGCTTCAATGCGCTGCCGGCAACCATGTCGCCGCCCGATCCGTTGTTCACCCGTTACATCGAAGCTTATCTGAAGGCCGCGGAGGGCCGGACGGATGAAGCCTTCCAGGAAATGGGTGATTTGATCACGCCGACGAATATCAAGGCCGATCAACGCCGCATCGCTGCCATCCAGGACATGTACAGGGCCCTGCGCAAACAGTTGGACAGCAAGACCGCCGAGAGCCGATTGCTCAACAAGCAGGTCGAAATGCAGCGTCTTATGCTGGTCCTGGCGGTCGCTATCGGCCTGCTTTTGACGGCCCTGGCCGCGGTCAGCATCGTCTGGGTCATGCGCATGCGCCGGATGCAATGGCGCCTGAAGGACGCTCACGAACACGCCCAGGCTGCCAATGCCGCCAAGTCGCGCTTCCTGGCGGTGATGAGCCATGAACTGCGTACGCCGCTGAACGGCGTGCTCGGCATGGCGCAGGCCCTGCGCAAGGGCAGGCTGACGGAGGAGCAGCACGACCAGGTCGACATACTGATCGAGTCCGGCGAGACGCTGATGGTCCTGCTCAACGACGTGCTGGACATGTCGCGTATCGAAGCCGGCAAGGTCGAGCTGGCGCCGACGGCCTCGACCGTGAAGGATATGATCGAGCGCGTCATCAACACCTATGCGCCGACCATCGAAGACAAGCCGGTTACGCTGCGCTACGACATCGACGAAAGTGCCCAGGGCGCCATGATGTTCGATGTCCTGCGCGTCTATCAGTGCTTGTCGAACCTTGTTTCCAATGCCACCAAGTTCACCGAACGCGGCACGATCCGCGTCGTTGCGTCGGCGACGCCTTATGAGGACAAGCCCGGCCATCTGGTCCGCGTCGAAGTGCGCGACACCGGCATCGGCATGAGCCGCGCTGTGGTCGACAAGCTGTTCGAAGCCTATGCCCAGGCCGATGCCGGCACGGCGCGCAAATACGGCGGATCGGGCCTTGGCCTCAGCATCAGCCGCCGGCTGACCGAGCTGATGCAGGGAACGCTGAGCGTCACCAGCGAAGAAGGCGTGGGTTCGATCTTCGTCATGACCTTCCACGCCGGCGAAGTCGTTCAAACCCAGTCCCGGGCGATCGAGGAAGCGCCGGAAGACGCATCCCAGCACGCGCGCGGCTACCGCATCCTGCTGGTCGACGACCATCCGGTGAACCGCAAGGTGGCGCGTCTGTTCCTGGAGCCGTTCGGCTTTGAGATCACCGAGGCCGTGGATGGTCAGGAAGCGCTGGACAGCCACATGGAAACCTTCGACCTGGTGCTGATGGACATCAACATGCCGCGCCTGGGCGGAATCGAGGCCACGCGCATCTTCCGTGAAACCGAAGCGGAGGGGCACCACGTGCCGATCGTAGCGCTCACGGCCGACGCCATGCCGGAACAGATCGAAGCCTGCCTGGCCGCCGGCATGGACGCACACCTGTCAAAGCCGATCATCATGGACAAGTTGATCGATACGGTTACGTCGCTGCTGAAAGTGGAAACGCCGGAAGAGGCCACGGCACCTGTGGTCCAGGCGGTCGCAAAGTCAGCCTGATTATCCGTTAGCGGCCAGACGCGATTCCCGTTATAATCCTGCTCCGGTCCGGGCATCAGACCCGTACCGCCTATGGGGGCTTATATGGTTGTCAGCATTTTTCTCGGCGTCCTGTTTATCCTTGCGCTGTTCATCGTCTTTTCGATCATCAAGATCGTGCCGCAAGGCTATGAATTCACAGTCGAACGCTTCGGCCGCTACATGCGCACCCTTAAGCCGGGCATCAGCTTTCTTACGCCGTTCGTCGAAGGCATCGGCCGCCGCGTCAATATGATGGAGCGCGTGTTCGACGTTCCCCAGCAGGATGTAATCACCAAGGACAACGTCAATGTCCGCGTCGATGGCATCGTCTTCGTCCAGGTCATGAGCGCCGCCGAAGCCGCCTATCGCGTCGACAATCTCGACAACGCCATCACCCAGCTGGCCATGACCAACCTGCGTACTGTGGTGGGCTCCATGGAACTGGATGAAGTGCTGTCGCAGCGCGACTCGATCAACTCACGCCTGCTCAGCGTCATCGACCATGCCACGTCGCCATGGGGCATCAAGGTCAACCGCATCGAGATCAAGGATCTGAAACCGCCGGCGGACATCACCGACTCGATGGCGCGCCAGATGAAGGCCGAACGCGAACGCCGCGCCCTGATCATCGAGGCCGACGGCGAAAAGCAGGCGGCGATCGCCCGTGCCGAAGGCATGAAGCAGGCAACGGTCCTCGAAGCCGAAGGCCGCCGCGAAGCCGCCTTCCGCGATGCCGAAGCGCGCGAACGCGCCGCCCAG
>CAMLLA010000395.1 GCA_946480525.1 uncultured Asticcacaulis sp.
GAAAATCGTCGCCATGGCGGACAGGCTCATATTGGCCCCCTGCAGGGTGCCCTGCTCCTGCGGGGCTACCCAGCCGCTCATCAGAGCCTGAATATTGGGCGTGGTCAGGCCCCACATCGCCCCGACGGGCATGAAGGCGACGAAGACCGGCCACTCGGGCGCCAGGGCATAGCCGGTGAATGCGACTATGCCGCAGGCCATCCCCAGGTACATGGTCCTTACCTCGCCGATCGCCTGGACGATAATGCCCGTCAGTCCGCCCTGAACGACAGCCGACAACACGCCCACCGCCGCCAGGCAGAAACCGACCTCCGCCGTCCCCCAGCCAAAGCGATAGCCGGCGAACAGGACGAAGGTCGTTGGAAACACGCTGTGGGCGAACATCATCAGGAGGTTCATTGCGGCTAGACGCAGGGTTTGACCGGACCGCGCAAGGAAACGGATCGCGCCGACCGGGTTGGCGGCGTGCGGCTCAAATCGCTTGCGCTTGTCCGCCGGCAGGGATTCCGGCAGAACAAGGAAGCCGTACAAGAAGTTGAGCAGGCTCAAGGCCGCGGCGACGAAGAAGGGCAGATGTGGATCGATGCTGCCAAGCGGCCCCCCAAGCCCCGGCCCTATGACAAAGCCCATGCCGAAGGCAGCCCCCATCAACCCGAAGACCTTGGCGCGGCCTTCCGGCGGCGTCACGTCGCTCATATAGGCGTAGGCCGTGGATACGCTGGCGGCCGTAATCCCGCTGACGATTCGGCCGGCCAGCAGCCACCACAGATTGGGTGCAAGCGCCATCAGCAGATAGTCCACACCCGTGCCGAAGTTTGAAGCCAGGACCACGGGCCGCCGGCCGATGCTGTCCGACAGCGCACCCTGCACCGGAGAGAAGATGAACTGCGCAAGCCCCCAGGCCGCGCCGAAGATGCCGAGCCACATGGCGGCATCGGACACCGATCCACCGACAAAGCCTTTGATAAGCTGCGGCAGCACCGGGATGATGATGCCGATCGACAACATATCGAGAAAGACCGTCACCAGGATGAAGGCGGCGGCGGCTTTACGCGGAGGCGGATGATCGGACATGCACTTTCCCTGTTTGCTCCTCCTTAGCCCAAGGACGGCGCAACCGCTACCTGTGTTATTTCAACACCGGCTTCAGAGCGGTCAGCGAGCCGTCGTTGCGTTCGGGCTTCAGGCGCAGGAGACGTGTCTGCAGCGAATAGACGTCGACATTGTCAAAAACCGGCAGTGTCACACCGGAGCGGATGTCCGGACCGGCTGCGATGAAGATGGCCGCCATGTCCGGAGACTGCGGATCATAGCCATGATTGCCCAGGTCATCACCGATAGTCTTGACCCCACCGACCTGCCATCCGGGTTCGGGTAAACAGAGAATCTCAGGTACGCGCGGGTGGCGTCCAAACTTGAGACGACGCGGAATATCCCGCTTATGCCAGCATTGCATATGTTCAAGACGGGCCTTTACGAGCCTGTCGTCGACCAGCACTTCCGAACCGGGCGCCGGATTTAGCATGGCGAACGCGCCCCAATAAACGAGTTGATAGCGCGGATCGCTGCCTGCATCCGACGGCAGCGCGTCCCTGCCCAGAAGGTCGGAAATGTATGTGGTGCGGTCCGGACTGACGGAGGACATTCCGTGGTCCGACACGACGACGATATTGGCATCGACGCCCCGCGCCTTCAGTCCCGTCATCAGCTCACCGATCGCGGCGTCGGCATTGGCGACCGCGCGCATGGTCTGGGGCGCGTCCGGCCCAAAGTCATGTCCGGCCTCATCGACCTCATCGAGATAGAGAAGATAAAGGTCCGGGCGCTGGTCATCGGGCAGGTCCGCCAGTTTCAGCAGGCGCTTCACCCGGTCCCCACTGGCCGCACCCTTTTCCCACGGACGCGCATAGGTCGGCAGCGTCCCGCCGATTTCAGCCTTCGCGCCGGGCCAGAAGACCAGACCTGCCTTCAGGCCGGCGCGCTGGGCGGTCACCCAGACGGGAAGGCCATCCTTCCACCAGAAGCCGTCGCTGTCTTTTGCCTTGGTGAAGTTGGCGAGCGAAGGATCGGTTGCGGCGCCGGGGTGGGTCGGATCGTACATATAGTTGGCAACCATGCCATGGTGATCCGGAACAAGCCCGGTGACCAGGGTATAGTGGTTCGGGAAGGTCGCGCTCGGGAAAGACGGCCGCATGACGCCTTTCGCGCCAGAAGCCGCCAGTTGGGTCAGATTGGGTGTTACGCCCCGCTCAAGATAGTCGGCACGAAACCCGTCGATCGACACAAGAACCAGCGGCCTGAGCCGCAGTTCCCCACTCCCGTCCGGCAAGCCGGCACAGGCCTGAAGCAGGGCGGACAACACAAGCAGGGAAAGAATGCAAAGTCTGCGCACCAGCGTCTCCCGGAAAAGCTTCCCTATTGTTCGTGGCCGGGACGCCGGGTCAAGGGACACGGCCGTGAATTTATTACGACAGAAACCAAAAAAGAAGCCGCCGATCTAGCCGGCGGCTTCCATGCTTATGAGAGGCGTGTCACGCTTCCGGATCAGTCGCTGGTCCGAATGCGATCGAGAACGGGCTGGGAGTAGACGGACATCTCCTCCAAGGCCACGGCTTCAAGCGTCATGTCATCACTCAACGCGAAATCGCCCGACGCGCCATGCGTCGCTTCGGCGGGGTCGGCCACACGGCTTAGTACGTAGTCGTCAGTCAACATAGTGCCCTCCTGGAATTGAGATAGACCTGATGGAAAAGTTTGGCGGACGCCTGCTGCTCGAAACAAGCCCCCGTTAACTAAGGCTAGCTTGCTTTCACGCGTTCGCAAAATGACATCTCATCACAGGCTTGTTAACTGAGATAACCAGAGTCTTAACGGCCGGTTTCGAGCACAAAAAAAGCCCCCGGCAAACCAGGGGCTTTTCATTTTGGACCGTGCGATCCTTATTCGTCGTCTGCGGCAGCGGCGAAGACCGGACCCGAATCCTTGCCCTTGGCGGTTTCATCGCGATCGACGAACTCGATGACGGCCATCGGGGCATTGTCGCCGTGACGGTAGCCGGCCTTCAGGATGCGGATGTAGCCGCCGTTGCGGTCGGCATAGCGCTTGGCCAGCACGTCAAACAGCTTACCGACCTGCGGCACGTCACGAACGCGCGAGATTGCGATACGGCGGTCGTGCAGCGTGCCCGACTTGGCCAGGGTCACCAGCTTCTCGACGAAGGGGCGCAGTTCCTTGGCCTTCGGCAGGGTGGTGACGATCTGTTCGTGCTTGATCAGCGAAGCCGACATGTTGGCGAACATGGCGATGCGGTGAGCGGTCGTACGACCGAGTTTGCGATAGCCGGAGCCGTGACGCATATGTAAATCTCCATAAGACCGCGTAGCGCACAGGCTGATGCGCGGCCCCAAAAACGAGCCCGGAAACAAAGGTCAAAGGCCGACGGCCCCTGCCCGTTCCGAACGTCCACAAAGCAACCTCTGCGGAGATTACCGGGACAAGGTTTTGGTCTTTCCCGATAAGCCGGAACCGAAAAACAGTTCCTATAAATAGGAAACCCGGATGATCGCTCATCCGGGCTCCATATTTCCGAAAGATCAGATTTGATCTTCGAACTTCTTTGCCAGGTCTTCGACGTTCTCCGGCGGCCAGTTCGGGATGTCCATGCCGAGGCTCAGGTTCATGGAAGCCAGGACTTCCTTGATTTCGTTGAGCGACTTGCGGCCGAAGTTCGGCGTGCGCAGCATTT